>JBGQGU010000552.1:0-2589 GCA_041497655.1 Gammaproteobacteria bacterium | reverse complement strand
GTGGGGCCAGCAGTTCGTCATCGACAACCGCCCGGGCGCCGGCGGCGCGGTCGGAGCGGAGGCTGTTGCGAGGGCCGCGCCGGACGGCTACACCATCATCTTCGCCAACCCGGGACCCGCCCTGTATAACGTGGTGCTGCGGAAGAAGCCGTCATACACCCTCGACGATTTTGCGCCCATCGCCTACGTCGGCTATACGCCGAATCTCATCGTCGCCAACCCGAAGGTCCCGTACAGCAACCTGAAGGAGCTGGTGGCCTACGCAAGAGCGAACCCCGGCAAGATCAACTGGGCGTCGCCGGGCACGGGCAGCAATCCGCACATCGCGCTCGAGATGCTGAAGGCGGCCGCCGGCATCGACGTGGTGCACGTCCCCTACAAAGGCGCGGCGCAGGCGTTGACGGACATGGCAGCGGGGCAGGTGGACGCGCAGTACGCCTCGATTGCCTCCTCCGAGCCGTTCATCAAGGCCGGGCGACTCAAGGTTCTTGGGGTCTCCGGCGCGAAGCGACAGGCCGTCATACCCTACGTCGCGACGTTCGCGGAGCAGGGGGTGCAGGGCGCCGACTCCATGCTGTGGTTTGGTTTCCTGACGGCGGCGAAGACGCCGCGGACCCGGATCGCCAAGTTGAACGGCGGGGTGAACAGGGCGCTGCAGATGCCGGACGTGCGCGGCCGCTTCGAGCACCTGGGGGTCGAGATCGAAGGCGGCACGCCGGAAAAATTCGGCGTGTTCATCAGGAGCGAGGCGGAGCGCCTGAGGCCGCTGGTCAAAGCCGGCGCGTTGCAGATCGAGTGACCACACCACGCATATTTGACAGGTGACGAATGGCAGCACAGCAAATGTCCCAGCCGAGGGACTACAAGCTGATCGTCGAGAAGGACGTGAGTATCCCGCTGCGCGACGGCACGGTCCTCTACGGCGACATCTTCCGGCCGGACGGGGGCGAGGCGCGCTTCCCGGTGATCATGAACATCGGGCCGTACCACAAGGACAAGCTGTGGGTGCCGCCGCCCGACCTGGAGGAAAAACCCAACCCCTACATGAACTGGGAGACCGCCAACCCGCTGTGGTGGTGCCCGCGCGGCTACGGGCTGCTGCGCGTGGATACCCGCGGCTCCGGCAAGTCGCCCGGCAAGTCGGAGCCAAGCTCCTACCAGGAAGCGCTCGACTGCTACGACTGCATCGAGTGGGTCGCCAAGCTGCCCTGGTGCAGCGGCAAGGTCGGCACGCTCGGCATTTCGTACCACGCTGCGTTTCAGTGGAAGGTGGCGGGGCTGCAGCCGCCGTCGTTGAAGTGCATCATGCCGTGGGAAGGGCGGGCGGACCAGTACCGCGACCAGGCGTATCACGGCGGCATCTTCGCGATGGGCTTCATCGCGCGCTGGCACAACAACAACACCGCGCTGCATCTGCTCGGAAGACCGCGCTCCTACAACCCCGACGCGTTCCAGAACGATCTCCTGTGGCACTATATGCGCAACGACCTCGACTCCGAGTACTGGCGCCTGTGCAGCGCGCGCTGGGACAAAATCAAGGTGCCGGTCTACAGCGTCGGCAACTGGGGCGGCTCTTCGATGCACCTGCGCGGCAATACCGAGGGCTACCTGTGCCCGGCGTCCAGGCACAAGAAGCTCCGCATCCACAGCGGCACGCATTACCACCCGTTCCACGCCGAGGAGGGCCGCATCGACCAGCTGCGCTGGTTCGATCACTGGTTGAAGGGCATCGACACCGGCATCATGGATGAACCCCCGGTGAAGCTGGAAATCCGCACCGGCGGCAGCCTGCGCGAGCCCTACGCTTTCCGCTTCGAGGACGATTGGCCGATCCCGCGCACGCAGTGGACCCGGTTCCACCTCAAGATCGAGCGCGCAGGCTCCGAGGACACCAAGGCGGTGGAAGGCACGCTCACGACCACGCCGCCGGCGCAGACCGCGAAAGCGAGTTACATGCAGAGCGCGCCTTCGCGCCCTGGCAAGATGCCGCGCGGGGTGTCGTTCGAGACGCCGCCGATGAGCGAGGATACCGAGATCACGGGTCCCATCGTGCTCAACGTCTGGGTGTCGAGCACGGGCGAGGACACGGACATTTTCGCCACGCTGCGCAACATCGATCCGGCGGGCAACGACGTGCTGGAGATGGGGCAGCAGGGCGAGCCGCTCGCGTGCGTCACCAAGGGCTGGCTGCGCGCCTCGCACCGCAAGCTCGATCCCGGAAAATCCCTGCCGTACCGGCCGTATCACGCGCACGACGAGCGGTGGTGGCTGAAGCCCGGCGAGATCGTCGAGTGCCAGGTCGAGATCTGGTCCACCAGCATGGTGTTCAGGAAAGGCCACAGGCTGCGTCTCGACATCTCGCCCGCGGACGGAGTCGGCACGCAGCACTTCACGCACTTTCACGCCGACTACAATGCCGGCGCCGAGACCACGATTTATTCGGGAGGAGACAGGCAGTCGTATCTGCTGCTTCCGGTCATTCCGCCAAAGGCAAAGTGACGGGATACGAGATACGAGATACGAGATGAGAGAAACCCGTTACCCGCGTCACGCATCCCGGATCTCGCATCACGACCCACGCTTCTTGAT
>JBGQGU010000551.1:0-2599 GCA_041497655.1 Gammaproteobacteria bacterium | reverse complement strand
TTCTCGCGGCACAGCGCCACCTCCTGCTCGCTGAACGCATAGGGCTTGCCGATCTGCAGCGCCATGTACTGGCGGTAGGCGTTTTCCTCGAGATAGTTGGCGAGCACGAAGGCCTCGACGATGTCTCTTCCGACCGTCACCGCGCCGTGCGACTTCATCATCGCCGCCGGCCGGTCGCCGAGCGTCGCTGCCAGCCGGTCGGCCATCGCCCGGTTGTTGATCGAGTTCGGCGAGTCGAGCACCGGCATCGGGTAGACCAGCGAGCCCTGCGCGTACACCGGCTGGTAGCTTTCACCGACCATGGTGAGGAAGGTTGACCACTTCGGATGCGCGTGCACGACCGCCTTGACGTCGACCCGGGCCCGGTAGATGCCGGCATGCAGGTGGAACTCCAGCGGCGGCTTGCCGTTGCCCTCGATCACGTTTCCTTCCATGTCGATCGTGCAGATGTCCCCTACCGTGAGCCGGCTACGCTGGCAGGACCCGATATTGATGAGGAGGCGGTTGTCGCCGACGCGGATGCTGGCATGGCCGTTGTAATCGATGATGTCGGACTGCTCCAGCATGCGGATGCAGTCGACGAGCTGCTGCTTCAACTCCGTCTCCGACTTGATATCCAACCGGTCTTTCAATGCGGTATCTGACATGACGTGCTCCTATTTGCCAAGAGTGACGAGTGTCGGGTGTCGAGTGGGGGGCACCCTGTTATCGGTTGCTGCCGTGTCCCTCGACACTCAATCCTCGACACTCCATTCTCATCCTTCATCCCTCATCCTTCAGGTCGGCGCCCTACCAACTGACCTGGCTTCGTACTTGCGTGCGCCACAGGTCCCAGGCGCGCCTGCCGGCGCCTTGGTTGACCGCGTCCGCGAGCCGGCCTTCTTCTTCGTCGAGCGCGGCCAGCGGCGCGCCACCCCCGAGCGCCAAGGTCCAGTGCTGGATGCGGGCGTTGACCTCGGTGTAGACCGCCCGGAATACCGCCGCCTGCAGCGTCGGCCCGCACGCCACGGCTCCATGCGCGCGCATGAGCACGATGTCCTTGTTGCCCATGACTTCGGCGAGCGCCACGCCCTTCGCCCCGTTGCCGACCAGCATGTCGGTGGCGCCGAACCTGTCGCGGATGTCGAATACCGGCACGCCGGCGGCGATGAAGGCCGCGTTGTGGAACATCGCCCGCATCGGCACGCCAACGAGCCCGAAAGGGACCACCGACGGTGAATGGCTGTGCACGATGGACATGATATCCGGCCGGGCCTTGTAGATTTCGCCATGGATGAAGCGCTCGAGAAAGCTGCCGCGGCCGTTGGCATTGCAGGGATTGCTGTCGAGGTCGTACTCGATGATGTCAGCGGGAGTTACCAGCGCCGGTGCGATCGACCGCGCCATCAGGTAGCGGTCGGGCGTGGACGGATGGCGCATCGAGACGTGGCCGAAGCCGTCCACGACGCCCTGGGCGGCGAGGATGCGGCTGGCGGCGGCCAGGTCCGCCAGGACATCGGCACCTACTGCACCGGCGGACTTGGGAGCACTCATGAATCAATCAAGGATGAGGGATGAGGGATGACCCCCGCAGTGCGGAGAAAAAACAGGTCATCCTTGGTCTGTGACCCCGGCCCGCCGCGCTGCATCGCGTCGGGCGTTCGCCGGCTCGAACGTGCGCAGGCACGTTCATCGAATTCCCGCCTCACCCTTCCGCCTTCATCCTTTTGTGATCTGAGCGCACGCTCAGATCACAACTTTGGTCATCATGCCTTCTGGGAAAATCTCTTCGGGCTTGAAGTGGCGGTGCGCGATGCCCTGCTGCCAGGTGTAGAGCGCCATCTGCTCCCAGGTCGGACGGTTGTCCTCGATGCCGTAGGGAAACGGGTCGCCGCCGAACATGTCGCGCATGTTGCGCGCGTAGGTGGGAAGCCACGCCAGCGGATAGCGCGACACGGCGGGATCGAGCAGGCGCTCGAGGCTGCGGCGCTTCGATTCGAGGAACGCATTGTAGAGATTGCGCGCGACCCAGGGATTCTCGTCCAGGATCCGCTTTCTCATCGCGATGATGTGCATGATCGGCCAGACGCGGGTCCGCTCGTAGTATTCCTCTTCCATCTCGTGATAATTCGGAAACAGGCGCGCCACGTCGGGGTGTCCTTCCACGAAGCACTTCGGCGGGCGCGCGATGATGGCGCAATCGATCTCGCCCGCGGCCAGCAGCTCGCTCAGGGACTTGTCAGCGACGCGCGTGAGCTTAAGCCCCTTCGGGAGATTCAATTCGACCTTTTCGTCGCGGCCGGGCGCGTTCGCTCCCGCCTGGTACCAATGCACGTCCGTCAATTTCACGCCCATGTCGTTGTGCATCCAGCCGCGCATGTAGACGGCCGCCGAATGCGCCCATTCCGGCGAGCCGACCTTCTTGCCGATCAGGTCCTTCACGGTCTTGATGTTGCTCTTCCTGTTCACGTAGAAGGCGCTGAAGCGGAACAGCCGCGAGCAGACGACGGGAAGCCCGATGATATCGCTGTCCTCGCGCGTCACCTGGGCCGAGAATTTCGCGAAGGACAGCTCGGACAAGTCGAATTCGCGATTGGCCGTGAAACGCGCGAAGCACTCG
>JBGQGU010000550.1:0-2604 GCA_041497655.1 Gammaproteobacteria bacterium | reverse complement strand
CCTCGGCTACAAGCGCGACCCGCAGGTGGGCCCGGTGGTGGTGCTGGGCGTGGGCGGCGTGCTGGCCGAGATCTACCGCGATCTTGCGCTGCGGCTCGCCCCGGTGACGGAGGAGGAAGCGGGCCGCATGATCGAGGAAGTGAAGGGACTTGCCGCCATCCGCGGTTACCGCGGCCTGCCGCGCGGCGATACCGCGGCGCTGGCGCGGGCCGTGAGTGCCTTTTCCAGTCTCGCGCACCTCGAGCGGCGCGTGGCGGAAGCCGAGATCAATCCGCTCATCGTCAAGCCCGAGGGCGAGGGCGTCGTGGCCGTGGACGGCCTACTCGTCCTCGCGGAAAATTAGCCGCGAGGACGACAGTGTTGAGTTTTTAATTTTGAGTGTTGAGTTTTCTGGGTGAAACGCTTCTCAACTTAACACTAAACACTCAAAATTCAACACTCGACGAAGCCAGTTGAGGAGACTCCATGCTACTGAAACAAATCGCCGATTACGCCGTCAAGGAGCAGACCGCGAAGCTGCCGAAAGAGGTGATCCACCACGCCAAGCGGGCGGTGGTGGACTGGTACGCGTGCCTGCTGCCGGGCAGCTGCGTCGCGCCCGCGACGCTCCTCGAGCAGGCGCTCGCCGACGAGCTGGATCACGGCCGCGCGCGGCTCGCTTCGGGACGCCGCGCCTCAGTGCGGGCAGCGGCGCTCATCAACGGCGCTGCGTCGCACGCGGTGGAGTTCGACGACATCTGGCGTGACGCGGTCTACCATCCGGCGAGCCCGGTCATTTCCGCCGCGCTCGCCGCGGCGCAGGCGCAGGGAGCGAATGGCGAGCGGTTCCTGCGTGGCGTCATCGTCGGCTACGAAGTGTCCACCCGCATCGGCGATGCCGTGATGCCTTCCCACTACAGGTTCTGGCATACGACCGGCACCGTCGGCACGTTCGGCGCGGCGGCCGCCGTCGCGATGCTCCTCGGCTGCAACCGCGAGCAGTTTGCGCACGCGCTCGGCAACGCCGGGACTTTCGCCGCCGGCCTGCAGCAGGCGTTCCGCTCCGAGGCGATGGCGAAGCCGCTGCACGGCGGCCATGCGGCGGAAGCCGGCGCGCTCGCCGCGCTGGCCGCGGCGCGGGGCGTGACCGGCGTCGCCGACATCCTGGAAGGCGAGGTCGGCTTCGGCGCGGCGATGAGCGTCAACCCCGACTGGGCGAAAGCCACCCGCGGTCTCGGCACCGACTACCACATCACGCGCATCACCTTCAAGAACCACGGCTGCTGCGGCCACAACTTCGCTGCGCTCGACGCGGTGCTCACGCTGAAGCGCGAGCACGGGTTCACGCACCAGGACATCCGCAAGGTCCGCATCGCGACCTACCAGGGCGGCCTCGACATCGTCGACAATCCGCGTCCCGAGGGCGATTACCAGGCCAAGTTCAGCATCCAGTACACCGTCGCGCATGCGCTGGTGCACGGCAGCGTGCGCCTGAACGCATTTGCTCCTGACCGGCTCGGCGATCCGGAGCTGCGGGCGCTGATGCAGAGAATCGAATGCGTGGCCGACGCCGAGCTTTCCAGGGCGTTTCCGCGCCAGCGCGCGGCGAGGGTCGAGATCGAGCTCGCCGACGGCCGCAGGCTCGCCCACTTCCAGCCGACCCGCAAGGGCGACCCCGAGATGCCGCTCACCGACGCCGAGCTGAACGAGAAGTTCCTGGAACTCACGACGCCGGTGTTGGGCAACGCAAAAGCGCGCGCGCTGCTCGCGCGGCTGTGGGCGTTGGAGAGCGAGAAGAACGTCGAGTTTGAACTCGGCGAACGCGCGCCGGCCCACGCTGCGTCATGAACCGTGATTCGTGAATCGTGAGTCGTGATTCGAGGCTTCAAGCCGCGCGGAATCAACCAAACTCACGAGCGGCGTGCACCCTCGAAGCCGGCACCTTTTTGCGTACAATACGAACAGAGTCGAATCACCAATCACGAATCACGATTCACGCTTTTGGAAAGTGGATAAAAAATGGCCGAACGCAAGGGCCCCCTGGCCCGCTTTACTGTCCTGGATCTCACGCGCGCGCGCTCCGGCCCGACGGCGGTACGGCAGTTGAGCGATTGGGGCGCCAACGTCATCAAGATCGAGGAGCCGGGAAACAAGGAAGGGGCGATGGATGATCGCCGCCACGGCCCGGACTTCCAGAACATGCACCGCAACAAGCGCAGCATGACGCTCAACCTCAAGTCGCCGGAGGGGGTGGCGGTGTTCAAGCGCATGGCCAAAACCGCCGACGTGATCGTGGAGAACTACCGCCCGAAGGTGAAGCACCGGCTCGGCATCGATTACGAATCCATCCGCAAGATCAATCCGCGCATCGTCTACGCGAGCATCAGCGGCTTTGGCCAGGACGGGCCGTATTCCGACCGCCCCGGGCTCGACCAGGTCGCGCAGGGCATGAGCGGCCTCATGTCCATCACCGGCCGGCCGGGCGAGGGACCGATGCGGGCCGGCATCGCCATCGGCGATTCCAGCGCCGGCATCTACCTCGCCTTCGGCATCGTGACCGCGCTGCTGGAGCGCGAGGAAACCGGCGAAGGGCAGTGGGTCAGCACCTCGCTCCTCCAGGCCTTG
>JBGQGU010000549.1:0-2606 GCA_041497655.1 Gammaproteobacteria bacterium | reverse complement strand
TCGATCACCGAGATGTTGTGGGTGATGAAGAGATAGGCGAGCCCCTTCTTGCGCTGCAATTCCTTCAGCAGGTTGAGTATCTGCGCCTGCACCGAGACGTCGAGCGCGCTGGTCGGCTCGTCGCACACGATGAGCCGGGGCTCGACCGAAAGCGCGCGCGCGATCGCGATGCGCTGCCGCTGGCCGCCGGAGAATTCGTGCGGGTAACGGAACTTGACCTCCGGCCCCAGCCCGACCTCGCCCAGCCGTGCGTCGATGCGCGCCTGGCGCTCCTCGCGTCCGGCCCCGATGCCGAGCGCCACCATGCCCTCCTCCAGCGTCTCCATGACCCTCATGCGCGGATTGAGCGACGAATAGGGATCCTGGAAGATGATCTGGATGTCCTTGCGGCGTGGACGCAGTTCGGCACGCCTCAACTGCGCCAGGTCCGCGCCGTCGAACAGCACCTCGCCGGACGTGGGCTCGACCAGCCGCAGCATGCCCTTGCCCACCGTGGTCTTGCCGCAGCCCGATTCGCCCACCAGCCCGAGCGTGCGGCCGGCCTCGATCGCGAGCGTGACGCCGTCCACCGCCTTGACGTGCGCCACGACACGCCGCAACACACCCTTGTGGACAGGGAAATACACCTTCAAGTCGGAGACTTGAAGGAGTGGTGAGTGCTGAGTGATGAGTGATGAGTGCTCTTTAACCCCCACCCCTTGCTGCTCGCGTGCCTGCATGCCTGCCCGTTCCGGACTCAGCACTTTGTACTCTGCACTGTAGAGGTGGCAGCGGGCCATCTGTCCCCCGCCCGCGTCGTGCCAGCCGGGTGCGACGCGGCGGCAAAGGTCCCACGCAGCATCGCAGCGGTCAGCGAAGCGGCAACCGGTGAAATCACGCGTGAGCGACGGCACGGTGCCGCGGATCACGGCGAGGGGAGCGCCGCGCTTGCTCCCGGTGGGCAGCGAGTCGAAGAGCTTGCGCGAGTAGGGGTGCGCAGGTCGCGAGAAGAACGTCGCCCGGGAGGCGGCCTCGACGATCTCCCCGGCGTACATCACGGCCACGCGGTGCGCCATCTCCGCCACGACGGCGAGGTCGTGGGTGATCAGCATCAGTGACATGCGGCGGCTCTTCTGCAGCTCCCGCAGGAGGTCCAGCACCTGTGCCTGGATGGTGACGTCGAGCGCGGTGGTGGGCTCGTCCGCGATCAGGAGCTCCGGGTCGCAGGCGAGCGCCATCGCGATCATGACCCTCTGCTTCATGCCGCCTGAGTGCTGGAAGGGGTATTCGTGGCGCCGGCGTTCGGCGTCGGGAATGCGCACCGCCTCGATGAGTTCCAGCACGCGCGCCTCCAGCGCCGCGCCCCCGAGGCTGGTGTGGCGCCTGAGCGCTTCAGCAATCTGCTCGCCGGCGGTCATGACTGGATTGAGCGAGAGCGCCGGCTCCTGGAAGATCATGCCGACGCGCCGCCCGCGCACGTCGCGCATCCCCGACTCCGGCAGCTGTAGCAGGTCGCGCCCGTCGAGCTCGACGCTGCCGCCCACGATGCCGCCAGCGTCCGGCAGCAGCCGCATGATCGAAAGCGCGGTCATGGACTTGCCGCACCCGGACTCTCCGACCAGCGCGAAAGTCTCGCCGCGCTGGACGTCAAAGGAAACCCCATCCACCGCGCGCACGATGGCGTCGCCCGTGGCGAGCCACGTTCTAAGATCGCGGACGCGCAGGAGGGGAGAGTCTTGGCTCATCTATTATTCAAATGCGTGAATCGTGATTCGTGAGTCGTGATTCACGAATCACGCTTTGTTAGCGGCAAGGCGGAAGGGCCGCGCCGCGCGAAAGCGCGGGTCAAAAGCGTCACGCACGGCATCGGCAAAGAGGTTCGCTGCGAGCACCATCATAAACATGAACACGAACGCCGCCGCCAGCGACCACCATACCATCGGTTCTCGCGCCATCTCGAGCCGCGCGTTGTTGATCATGGTGCCGAAGCTGATCGTCGAGGGATCCACGCCGACTCCGACGTAGGACAACACCGCTTCCGCGAGGACCAGCCCGCTGAACTCCAGCACCACCGAGATCAGCACGAAATGCGTCACGTTGGGAAGGAGGTGACGCGCGATCATGCGAAGATGGCTTACGCCCAGAGCATGAGCCGCCTGGACGTATTCGAGCCCCCTCAGCTTCAGCGTCTCTCCACGCAGCAACCGGCAGAGGCTGGTCCAAGTCGACACGCCGAGGATGACGCACAGGCACAGCAGCCGCAAGTCGGCGCGCTGCGCCGAGGTTGGGAACCAATCGTCATGACGATCAATGAAGACCTGCATCATCAATACGAACGCCGCGATCAGCAGCACGCCGGGGATCGAGTTGAGCGTCGTGTAGACGTACTGGATGAAATCATCGATCAGACCCCCGAAATAACCGGCCATGATGCCGAACGCAATGGCGAAGGGGAGCATCACCAGGGTGGTCAGCGTGCCGATCACGAGCCCCGTTCGGACGCTCTTCAACGCCTGGTAGAACACGTCCTGGCCGACCTTGTCGGTGCCGAATAGGTGGTACTTCGTGCTCAAGGCGGCCGCTACTCCTGCGAAGGCCAGCATCGCCAGCAGGGCGAGAAGAATTGC
>JBGQGU010000548.1:0-2607 GCA_041497655.1 Gammaproteobacteria bacterium | reverse complement strand
TGGAATACAAGGCGATCGTGCGCCGGGTGCGCGCTGCCTGCCCCGCCATCTCGATTTCCTCGGATTTCATCGTCGGTTTCCCTGGCGAGAGCGACGCCGACTTCGAAGCAACGATGAAGCTGATCGAGGAGATCGGCTTCGACGCGAGCTTCAGCTTCATCTACAGCCGCCGCCCGGGAACCCCGGCGGCGGCACTGCCGGATGACACGCCGCACGAGGTGAAGCTCACGCGGCTGCAACGGTTGCAAGCGAGAATCGAGCAGCAGGCGCAGGTCATCAGCCGCGGCATGGTCGGCACGCTTCAGCGCGTGCTGGTCGAAGGCGCGGCCAGGAAGGACGCCGCCGAGCTCTGCGGCCGCACCGGCAACAACCGCGTCGTCAACTTCCCGGGATCCCGGGCGCTCATCGGCCGGCTCGTGGACGTCATGGTCACCACCGCGCTTCCGCATTCCCTGCGCGGCGAACTCGCTTGAAGCCCGTCGAAATCGCTTTCCGGCCCGTCGACAACCCGCGCCTCGCCAGCCTGTGCGGGACGCTCGACGAGAACCTGCGGCAGATCGAAACCGCGCTCGACGTCGGCATTGCGCGCCGCGGCGAGCGCTTTGCCGTCACCGGCCGGCCCGACCAGACCCGGATCGCGGCGCAGGTGCTGCGGTCGTTCTACGAGCAGGCGAAGAGCGGGCTCTCGCTGGAGGACGTGCAACTCGGGCTGATCGAGGCCGCAAGCCCGCGCCAGCATCAGGTTCCCGAGGGCAGCCCTCAGCTCATCACGCGGCGCCAGGACCTGCACGGCCGCACGCCGCGCCAAGTAGAGTACTTGCAAAACATCCTGGCCCATGACCTCACCTTCAGCATCGGCCCCGCCGGCACCGGCAAGACCTACCTCGCGGTGGCGTGCGCGGTGGACGCGCTCGAGCGCGAGGCGGTCAAGCGCATCGTGCTGGTGCGCCCGGCGGTGGAAGCCGGCGAGCGGCTCGGTTTCCTCCCCGGCGACATGGCGGCAAAGGTGGACCCGTATCTGCGCCCGCTCTACGATGCGCTCTACGACCTCATGGGATTCGACAAGGTGGCGAGGCTGTTCGACCGCGCCGCGATCGAGATCGCTCCGCTCGCCTTCATGCGGGGGCGCACGCTCAACCAGTCCTTCGTGATCCTGGACGAGGCGCAGAACACCACGCCCGAGCAGATGAAAATGTTCCTCACCCGCATCGGCTTCGGCAGCAAGGCGGTCGTCACGGGCGATGTGACGCAGATCGACCTTGCGCGAGGCCGGAAGAGCGGGCTCGTCGAGGCCCGCGACGTGCTGAAGAAGGTGCGCGGAATCGCCTTCACCCATTTCGAAGCCGAGGACGTGGTGCGCCACCCGCTGGTGCAGCGCATCGTCAATGCCTATGGCAGTTATGAGGCGCGAGTTGCGAGTTCAAGGCTGCAGGGCGAGTTGAAACCATGAGACCGCTGGCCCGGAGCCGGAATTCGAAACGCGGGAGCCGGAACCCGGGACTCGTCATGACCGTGCAATACGCGATCGACGCGCGCGGCCTGCCGTCGCGGGCGCGGCTCAGGCGCTGGGCGCGCGCCGCGCTCGAGCGCGACGCGCGGCTCACGGTGCGCATCGTCGATACCCGCGAGGCGCGCGCGCTCAACCGCCATTTCCGCGGCACGGACCGCGCGACCAATGTGCTCACCTTCGTCCTGCGCAAGCGGCCGCGGCTCGAAGGCGACATCGCGTTGTGCGCGCCCGTGATCAAGCGCGAGGCACGTGCCTGGCACCGGAGCGCGGCCGCACACTACGCGCACCTGCTGGTGCACGGGGTCCTGCACCTGCAGGGCTACGACCATGAAACCGGGCGGCAGGCGCGCCTCATGGAACGGCGGGAATCGCGGGTGGTCGCCCGTCTCGGGTTCCCTGACCCCTACGGCAGGACTCGGGGCTAGGGACTCGGGACTCGCACGCGTAGCGTAAGAGCTGGCTGCCAAGAACAAGCCCCGAGCCCCTAGTCCCTATCATCGAAAATCATGGCCAACGACCCGCCCCGCCAGAAGCTCTCGCTGCTCGAGCGGCTTGGCGCCTGGCTTGCGCGCGAGCCGGAGGACCGGGAGGAACTCGTCGAGTTGCTGCGCTCCTCCTACGAGCGCAACCTGCTCGATGCCGACGCCTTCGCCATGATCGAGGGCGTGCTGCAGGTTTCCGAAATGCAGGCGCGCGACATCATGGTGCCGCGCGCGCAGATGGACGTCATCGACATCAAGGAGTCGCCGGACCAGTTCATTCCGATGGTGATCCAGACCGGGCACTCGCGCTTCCCGGTGTTCGGCGAGAACAAGGACGACGTGATCGGCATCCTCCTCGCCAAGGACCTGCTGCGCCACTACGCCGGCGAGGAGGAGTTCAACGTGCGCGAGATGCTGCGCCCGGCGGTGTTCATCCCCGGCTCAAAGCCGCTCAACGTGCTGCTCAAGGAATTTCGCAAGAACCGCAACCACATGGCGATCGTGGTGGACGAGTACGGCGGCGTGGCGGGCCTGATCACGATCGAAGGGGTGATCGAGCAGATTGTCGGCGACATCGAGGACGAATACGACTTCGACGACGTCGAAGACAACATC
>JBGQGU010000547.1:0-2656 GCA_041497655.1 Gammaproteobacteria bacterium | reverse complement strand
CGCACGTTGGCCGTAGACATCGTGTAGCCGTAGCGCGCGTAGCGCTCGCTTTCGACAGCGATGTCCTCGCGCCGCTCGTGAGCGAACCAGACCCAATCCGCGGCGAAATTGCGTGCGAGCACATCGAGGTCGCGAAATACGGTCTCATCGATTCCGATCGCGGGCCTGAGTTCGTCGCGGATAAAGATTCGAGAGGACAATGCACCCCGCCAGACCCATGCCCATTCCGGGCCGCCGTCGGTCGCATAAAGCTCGACTGCATCCGATTCCGGCGGCCGCACCACGCGCACCAAGGCATCCCGGGTCGCGGTCAGGGCGTAACCCCGCCACTCGTCCCGGGTCGCGCGAAACAGCGTCAACGCGAGCGTGAGCCTGCCGTCCGGCGCGACCTGCACGTGGACCGGATGCTCGTCGCCGGCGCGCGTTGCCACGCGCTCGCTCGCCTGCCCGGTGACGCGACCGTTGACGAGCGTGGCATGTCCTTTTTCGCCGGCCGCCACATTGACCCATTCGGCGTCGAACGCGAGGCCGGGAAACTCCTGCGAAGCCTGCGCGAACACGGGAAACGGAATTCCGCCCTCGATCTTGAGGTCGTAGCACAACGCTTGCCTCCCGTGGTGCTCGGTGACCTCGTCCTTGAGGAACTGGCTGGAGAGCAGCCGCCGCAGGCGCGCCTCGCATGCGCCCAGCGCGTCCTTCTCGCCGGTAATGGTGACGGTGGCGTGGATCAGCAAGGACATGGGAGATCGCTCAGGCCGCTATTCTAAGCCGCCGGGTAGAATGAGGCCCTGATCGAGACACCCGAAAGGCCGCGGCATGACGAAGTCCACCGACAACCTGGAATCCCTGCGCGTGCGGCTCGCGGAATTCGCGGCCGAGCGCGACTGGGAGCAGTTTCACAACCCCAAGAACCTCGCGATGGCGCTGGCGGGCGAAGCGGGCGAGCTCACGGAGCATTTCCAGTGGCTCACGTTCGAGCAGGCGGCGCACCTGCCGCAGGACGCGCGCGCCGAGGTGGCGCTGGAGGCCGCGGACGTGCTGCTGTTCCTGATCCGGCTGTGCGACAAGCTCGACATCGACCTTGCGGCGGCGTGCGAGAAGAAGCTCGCCCTCAACGCGAAGAAGTATCCCGTGGACAAGGCGCGGGGCAAGGCGACGAAATACAACAAACTCTGAACACCCGCGAGGTCGTGAGAGCGCGAGATCGGGAGATGGAAACAACGCGAGTTTGGAAGGTCGAAAAGCCAGGAGATTGGGAGATCGACAGAAGCCGCTCTTTCGCTCTCATGCTCTAACGCCCTGAGGCCCTCACGGAATCTGTCGCTCTCCCGCTCTCCCGCCCTCCCGTACTCATGCTTGCCTACCGCCACCAGTTCCACGCTGGCAGCTTCACTGACGTCTTCAAGCACGCCCTGCTCACGCGGCTGCTGATCGCGCTTGACGCGAAGGAAAAGCCGTACTGTTACTTCGACACGCACGCGGGCATCGGGCGCTACGACCTCGCGCACGAGTGGGCCTGGAAGACGCGCGAGTTCCAGAACGGCATCGGAAGACTGTGGGACCGCAAGGACATTCCCGCGGCGCTCGCGCCCTACATGGATGCAGTGCGGTCCGAGAACCCGAAAGGGAGGCTACGCTACTACCCCGGCTCACCGCTGATCGCGCTCAAGCTCCGCCGGCCGGGCGACCGGATTGTGCTCGTGGAACTCAATAGGAAGGACCACGCCGAGCTCGAAGCCGTCGTCGCGCGCGAGCACAACGTGTCGGTGCATCTCATGGACGGCTACCAGGCGCTCAGGGCGTTCCTGCCGCCGAAGGAGCGGCGCGGCCTGGTGCTGCTCGACTCATCGTTCGACCGGTTTGGTGAATTCGCGCGCATCGCCAGGGCGCTCAGGCAGGCGTACGAGCGCTGGCCGACCGGCATGTACGCGATCTGGTATCCGCTGATGAAGCCGGGCGTCATGCGCGGCTTCGAGCGCGATGTGACGAAAACCGGCATCAGCAAGGTGCTGCGGCTCGAGCTGCTGGTGCGGACGCGGGATGCGGATACCGCGATACCGGGCTGCGGAATGCTGGTGGTCAACCCGCCGTGGAAATTCGAAGCCGAGGCGCGGCCCCTTCTCGACTGGCTCTGGCGGGCGCTGACGCCCGACGGAGCGGGCGGCGTGAAAGTGGACTGGCTGGCGCCGGAACAGCGGCCAGCGAGCAGGCGGCGGCGCCCGTCTCCGCTCAATTCTCTATAATGGCCTGAGACTATCCGCATTAGCGGCGTGATGACCGAGACCCGATGTGACGTGCTGGTGATCGGCGGCGGCCCCGCCGGATCGACGATATCCGCCCTGCTCGCGCAGCGCGGGCGCGACGTCGTGTTGCTCGAGAAATCCCGCCACCCGCGGTTTCACATCGGCGAATCGCTGCTGCCCTTCAACATGCCGCTGTTCGAGCAGCTCGGCGTCGCCAGGGAGATCGAGTCGATCGGCATGCCCAAGTACGGCGCGGAGTTCGTCGCGCCGGGGCACGACAAGCCGGTGATGTTTGAATTCGTCAATGCCATCGACAATGCATTCCCTTCGACCTACCAGGTGCGCCGGTCGGAGTTCGACCACATCCTGTTCCGCAATGCCGCCCGCAAGGGCGCGCGGGCGCTCGAGGGTTG
>JBGQGU010000546.1:0-2659 GCA_041497655.1 Gammaproteobacteria bacterium | reverse complement strand
ACTCTCCCTCGAGCGCCACGTAGCCGGCCGGGAACTTGTCGCGGATGCGGTGACACGCCGGACAAAGCTCTCGATGAGCCTGTGCCGGGGCAGGCAGCCACTTCCATCCGCCTTTGTGAAACAGCGCTCCGCAATCCGGACAAACGGTGGGCTCGACGGGCTTGCTCCGCGCCTGGTAGCTGTCGTGCACGACTTCATGGATCTTTCGATCCCGGTGAATGCGCTTGAATCCGGGCGGGGGTGTTCTGGGTTTCATCGGGAGTCCTTGTAATGACCCGCTGCGCGTTGCCTGACGCGGGCGCTGCCGCGCTATGCCGCGCGCACCACGCGCGTTGAACGGACCACAAAATATTTTGAAGCGTGACCCCCCGGCAAGTCTTGATGCAGATCAACCAAACGCAGCGCAGCGGGCGTCAGCATATTTATGGTTCTGCTGCGCGCGCTCCGGCGGCGAGGGTCTCATAGAGCTCGACATAGCGGCGGGCGGATGCCTGCCAGCCGAAATCGCGCGCCATGCCGTTTTCCTGAAGCCTGCGCCAGCCGGCCTGGTCGGACCAGGCCTCGAGCGCGCGCCGGATCGCGGCCAGCAATGCATGAGCCGCGGGTTCCCGGAACGCAAATCCGGTTGCGGAGCCGTACGCGAGGGTGTGGTCGTTGCAGTCGGTTACGGTGTCGGCGAGCCCGCCGGTGGCGCGCACCACCGGGACCGTGCCATAGCGCATGCTGTACATCTGGTTGAGCCCGCACGGCTCGTAGCGCGAGGGCATGACGAAGATGTCCGCTCCGGCCTCAATCAGGTGCGCGAGCGCTTCGTCGTAGCCGATCACGCACCCGGCCCGGCCCGGAAATCTCGCCGCGAGTTCCCGCAACGCCGTTTCGAGGCCGCTCTCGCCGCTGCCCAGCACCGCGAGCTGCGCAGGATGCTCGATGACGCTGGCGGCGATCTCGAGCAGCAAGTCCAGGCCTTTCTGGTGCGTGAGACGGCTCACGACCCCCAGCAGCGGAATCCCGCCCTGCGGAGCCAGTCCCAGTTTCTTTTGCAGCGCGCGTTTATTGGCCGCCTTGCGCTGGAGGTGCGCACGATCATAGCGCTGCGCAATCACCGCGTCGGTCGCCGGGTTCCAGACGTCGTCGTCGATACCGTTCAATATCCCGGCCAGGTCCCGGCTCCGGTGCCGCAGCAGCCCGTCCAGGCCGCAGCCCAGCTCCTCGGTCTGGATCTCCCGCGCGTAAGTCGGGCTCACCGTCGAGATCCGGTCGGCGTAAACAATTCCGGCCTTGAGAAAGGACAGCTGGCCATGGAACTCGACGCCATCCATTGAGAACGACTGTGGCGGCAGCCCGAGCGCGGTGACCGCCGCGAGGGGAAAGAGGCCCTGGAACGCGACATTGTGGATGGTCATCAACGTCGCGCTGTGCGCGCCGCCGGCGTGCCGCAGGTAGGCTGGCGCGAGCGCAGCCGGCCAGTCGTGACAGTGGACGACATGCGGTTTCCAGTCGAGCGGCGATCGGACGGTGCCGAGGAGCGCCGCGATGCGCGACAGCAGCCCGAACCGCAGATGACTGTCTGGCCAGTCCCGGCCGCCGGGATCCTGGTAGGCGCCTCCCGGGCGCTCGTAGCAGGCGGCGCAGTCGATGAGAAATAGCGGCGGCGCATCATCGAGCCGGGCCGCGAGCAGGCTCGCCGGCGCAAGCGCTCCGCCGACGCGCAGCGTGTCCGTCACCGGTTTCGCGTCCGCGCACGCGGCGAGCAGCGGCGGGTACGCCGGCACCAGCAGCCGCACGTCGATGCCGATCGCGCGCAACGCTGCGGGCAGCGCCGCGGAAACATCGCCCAGCCCGCCGCTCTTGACCCACGGAGCGAGCTCCGGGGTCACGAACAGCACCCGCAGGGACGCGGGCTCAGCCATCTACTTGCACGGGGTGTTGCATAAGGAATTTGTCGGGCCGGGTCCGACAAATTCCTACAGCCAGCGCATCATTCCCATCTCGAAGCGATGGGTCAGCAACTCGTGGTGCGGATACACGCGGACGCGGTATTCGAGCTTGCCGCAGAGCTCGGGGGCGAGCTCGATTGTGAACAGATGCGCCTTGCCGTCGCCCAGGAGGCCGGCGTGGCCGAGGCGGTATGACCGGATGTTGTCTCCTTCGAGCTTTCCCGGCCTTCCCAGCAACAGCTCGACCGCGACATCGGCGGGAGCCAGGCCGTTGAGGTTGGCCGCCACCTCGACCCTGATGGATTCTCCGAACCCGATGCGGCGCAGCGCCTGCCCGTGGGGCCGGATCGCGACCTTGTCCCACGCCGCGCGCACCTTCGCTTTCCACGCCGCGACTTCGCGCGCGCTGCCGCACGCCTCCTTCAGGTAGCGGCGTCCCTGGGCGGCGGCCGGCGCGTAGAACTTCGCGAGATACTCGGACAGCATGCGGGTGGAATTGAACCGGGGCAGCACGGACACCAGCGAGCGCTTCGCCATCTCGATCCAGTCCGGCGAGTAACCGAGCGGCCCCCGCCGGTAATAGAGCGGAACCACGCAATCCTGCAGCAGCTCGTACAGGGTGCGCGCCTCGTCGTGGTCGCGCCGCCCCTCGTCGGGCGAGCCGGTCGCCGGTTTGATCGCCCACCCGTTCTTGCCGTCGTAGGCTTCCTCCCACCAGCCGT
>JBGQGU010000545.1:0-2669 GCA_041497655.1 Gammaproteobacteria bacterium | reverse complement strand
TTTCCACGCATCCTCGCGCGGGTGCCCGCGTACGCGAAAGCGCTGCTCCGGGCCCTGCTCGTCTCCCACGCCGAGGGCAACGTGGACCACCGGCTGAAGGAAATCATCCGCGTGCAGCTCGCCCGCACCGCGGGCGACGCCTATTTCGCCGGCCTGCGCTCGGTGCAGGCGGCGAAAGACGGCCTCGACGAGGACATGATCAGGGCCGGATCGGGAAAGTTCCAGGACGGCGCACGCTTCACCACAGCCGAGAAATGGGCGCTGCGCTTCGCCCGCGAGATGTACCTCAACCCCGAGAAAGTGGACGCCGCCTTCTACGATGAAGGCAAGAAGCACTACACCGAGGCGCAGATCATGGAGCTCGGAGCGTTCATCGCATTCCACTACGGGATGCAGGCCTTCATGCGCACCCTCGGCGCCGCGCCGCTCCGCAGAATTGACGACCGAGTCTGACCCTGCTTCCGCTGCAGGATCAGTCAGCCGAACCGGTCTTCGCCGGCATCTGCGCTTTTGATTTCCTGCCGGGGGCGGCGGGCGGAATGTATCCCGACACGCGGCACAGGATGCCGTCGGTCTCCTTGCCATCCTTGTATCGAATCGAGCGGCACACCATCACGTCGCCCCGGGCTTGCAGGTCGGTCACACATTGGCGCACCTTCGCAAGCGAGAGGCCTGTCGCTGCGGCGATCTCGGAATCGAGTCGCTCACCACTGTTTTTCAGGTATTGCAGGATTTCTTGCATATCAAATGGTCCTCATCGCAGCAGCCGTGTCAGCTCGGGCGTCGCCAGCCGTCGGGTAGGGGGGCGAATGATACATGAATTCAGAACCCTAACGCCAAACCAAGTTCCCCGGATCCGCTGCGATCCGCTGTCACAGTCGCGCACGCGGCATTCAAATTAACCATTAAAGCAACGAGATACGTTATCTTCCTGCTCAACCCGTCTCTCCTGCGAAGCCGGGACGGTGCGGTTGACAAGCGTTCAGGGCATCAGCGCCCGGTAGAGATACGGCAGGCTCGCGTCCATCCGGTAGTCGATGTCGGAGTGGTTGTCGTCGAACTCCTCGTAGGTGTGGCGGATGCCGGCCGCGGCGAGGCGCTTCGACAGGATGCGCGCGCCGTAATGGATGTGGTACTGGTCGCGCCAGCCGCAGTCGATGTAGATGCCGCGCAGCGACTTGAGGTTGTCCCGGTATTTCGTGACGAGATTGATCGGGTCGTGCTCGCGCCACCTTATCCAGCGGCGTTCGATCACCTCGCCCGATTCGAGGTTGAACGGCACCCGGAAGCCGAGCGGCGCCTTGGGGTCCGGGTCGTAGGTGGCCGCCATGCAGAGGTTCATGATGCAGTGGCCTTCCGCCGTCGTGAGCTTTTCCCTCTTCCACACGTGCGCGAGGAAGCGCTTGATGCGCCCGTCGTCCAGCCCGTCGGCGAGGCCCTTCCGGCCCGACTCGCGGCGCGCGTTGTAGGCGCCGGCTTTTCGCTTCGGCTGGCGATGCTTGGCGAGTTCGTTCAACGTATTCGGCCAATCGTGCCAATAGACAAAATCGAAATACGCGTCGCCGGAGTGGTCCGCGATCGCACCCCAGTGTTTCGCGTACTGCATGCCGTGGATGATCGCGCCGTAGCCGCCGGATGATTTTCCAAAGCAGCCGCGATGCTCGCGGCTCGCAGCCGTCCGGAACTCGCGATCGACGAAGGGGATGATCTCGCGCGTGAGATAGTCGGCGTAGTTGCCGAGCGCCGGCGCGTTCACATACTGGTTGCCGCCGAGCGCCGTGAAGCAGTCCGGAAAGACGAAGATCGCCGGCCCCATTTTCTGGCTGCGGATGAGGCGCGCCGCGCGCTCCGGCACGTTGTCGCCAAACGGCTTCCAGCTCGTGTGAGAAAGGCCGGAACCGGTGAAGCCGACCAGGTCATAGAGCACCGGGAAGCGGCGCTTGCCCAGTTCGTCGTCATACTGCGGCGGCAGCCACACGGCGAGCTTGCGCACGTGCGGATCGCCGAGCGGATTGTCCTTGAGGATTTTCGAAGTGTGCTCCAGCACGACCAGCGTGCCGGCGGGGCCTTTGGGGCGTTTGAGGGCCATGACGGTTTTAGCTCGCTAATGGTTCAGCGCAACGTTTCTCGAGATTTTCATCCCTCATCCTTCACAAATGGGCTTGCACATTTGCCGGAATAAAAGGGGATAGACCCCATTAGAATCCTTCAAAAGCAAAAAAGCCGGGCCTCAGCCCGGCTTCCCGATCGCAGTGCGAGCCGCTCAAACGGCCTGGATGTTGCTCGCCTGCGTCTTGCCTTTGTTGCCGGCGGTGACTTCGAAGGACACCTTCTGTCCTTCCTTCAGCGACTTGAATCCCGGCATGTTGATCGCCGAGAAGTGGGCGAAAAGATCCTCGCCGCCGCCGTCAGGAGTAATGAAGCCAAAACCTTTCGCATCGTTGAACCACTTTACTGTACCGGTTGCCATTGTTGCGTTCCTCAAAAAATTAATGAAGGGCTTGAGCCCACCCGTGTTTATCTCAAAGCCCCTGAAGAACGGACAAACAGCAAGTCAACTATCCCAAGTACTTGAAACTAAACAACGAGCGCGCACCTTATAGGAGTAGCCGGTCCGCGTCAAGCGAAACTTGCGCAAACCATTAGGGAACGGACCACCTGGATCGCGA
>JBGQGU010000544.1:0-2688 GCA_041497655.1 Gammaproteobacteria bacterium | reverse complement strand
CGCGACAAGACGCGGTGCGGAAGGCAGCATGGCCATGCCGCTTAAGGTGCGGTACCGGCCGCGGCAGAGCAAGAGCCAAGGTGTCGCTGGCCGCTCGCCATCCGCTCTCGCGCCGCGCCGAAACCCCGGCCCCCACGGGCGTGCGACTAGCCTTGCGTCACCCGCTGTCTAGCGCGCCCTCCTTCAGGACAGGGCGACCCCCGAAATTTGAAAGCTGGGGCGTTGCCCCGCTCGGGGGGTAGTGCCTTGGCTTGAATTTCTGCTTTGGGCGGATAGCGGTCACGAATTTGGTGACCGCGCGAGTGTGCAGGCCGCAACGCGAGTGAACGCCGAGCAAACCTCGAAAAGGACGATGTGCGCCGGGCGCAACGCCCAGCAGGCCGCCGTAGGGGTGGAGGAGCTGCTGTTTCGTGGCCATCGGGACGTCGTGGACGCAGACCTCGCGGACTACTTCGGGAGCATTCCGCATTCCGACCTTCTAGACTAATCGCCGAGCTGAAGCGCGAGCAGTACGGCCAATCCTCCGAACGTGGCCGCAAGCTGATCGACCAGCTGGAATTGCAACTCGAGGAGCTGGAGGCGAGCGCGGCCGAATCTGAAGCCGCCGCCGAGCCAGCCGACGGCACGGACGTGGCCCCTTCACCCGCAAGAAGCCGGTGCGGGCTCCCTTTCCGGCGCATCTGCCGCGCGAGCGCGTGGTGATTCCCGGGCCGACAGCTTGCCCGTGCTGCGGCGGCAAGCTGGCCAAGCTCGGCGAGACCATCACCGAGACCCTGGAGGTGGTGTCGCGGCAGTGGAAGGTGATCCAGACCGTTCGCGAGAAGTTCACCTGCCGGTCGTGCGAGAAGATCATCCAGCCGCCGGCCCCGTTCCACGTCATCGCCCGGGGCCGGGCGGGGGCGAGCCTCTTGGCAATGATCCTTTACGCCAAGTTCGGCGAGCACCAGCCGTTGAACCGGCAGAGCGACAGCTATGCCCGCCAGGGCATCGATCTCGACGTGTCGACCCTGGCGGATTGGGTTGGTGCCTGCACCGCCACTCTCGCCCCGCTCTATGAGCTGATCCGTCAGCACGTCTTCGCCGCCGAACGTATCCACGGCGACGACACGACGGTGCCGGTGCTGGCCAAGGGCAAAACGATTACCGGTCGATTATGGACCTATGTGCGCGACGATCGGCCGTTTGCCGGACCGGACCCGCCGGCAGCGGTCTTCTATTACTCGTGCAACCGAAACGGCGAGCATCCGAACTGCCACCTTGCTGGCTACACCGGCATTCTCCAGGCCGATGCCTATGCCGGTTTCGGTGATCTCTACGACGGCAAGCGCAAACCCGGGCCGATCACCGAGGCGGCGTGTTGGAGCGCACGCGAGGCGGCTTCTATCTCTTCCGGCGTGAGACGATGCATCACCATAGCCTTAGCTGCACTTTATCGTGGGCGGGAGCCTCATACGGCAGCAGGTAGGAAATTCTAGCACGTTTCCAGAATTCATCAAGCCACTGACGATGCGATAGATTACGGGAATCAAGTTCTTCCTCGGAACCGAACATATGTCAACGAGTACAATTTATGGATTGCCTGCGAAGCGTCAGTCGATGACTACGACGCGGATCAACGTCAACCGCGAACACTCGTTCTGTTCCGAAGAACAGAGCGAATTTATGCTTTCGGGGAGCAAAGTATATATGGCTCGCGAGAATCACAAAACCTCGCGGCCGGCGGATGCCTTCTGTCTTGAGGCGGATCACGGCTTCCGTGTAGTCGGGACGATTGCGTAGACGCGAATCGGGTTGAGCGCCACTTTGTCGGCGGCGAGAAACTCCGCAATCCGCTGCTCGTAGGTAACCATCGCCGCACGCAATGAGATTCCCACGCGCAGTAACCGTCAAGCGTTGTCCCCCGCTCACTCGTCCTGCGACTCATCCACGAACGGCAAGCAGTCGTACGAGCTGCTCGGGGATCGGCGGAACTGATCTTACCGTTGTAGGACCTAGCAGCCTGTCGGACTTAGCGCCCTCTGGCAGTTCTGTTAGAATCCAGGGGCGGGGAGACGATGACAGGCGCGCTGAGGATGAGCAACTTCCGGCCGCCTCGAACTCCCGTGCCTTGGCGTTGATATACGCGAACTGTGCATCCCGGCCGGGATGATTGCTGCCGTCCTTCCTCTTGCGGTTGACGTGCCGGCGGTACCCCAACTGCCCCAACAGCTTGGGTATGCTCGGCGCACTCACCTTGTGGCCCATCTCGCGCAATGCCGTCGCCAGCTTCTCGTGGCTTTTTGACACCCACCGCAGTAAGCGCATTGGATCGCCCATCGTCGCCGGTTCGAGCAGCTGCCGCAGATCGTCGAGCAATGTTAGGTCTTTAGACGTTGCTGCGGGCCGCCCGGCACCGTGCCGGTCAGCGACCCTGGCTCTCTCAGCTCCTTGATGCCGCGCCCGATCGTACTGCGCGCAACTTTGGTCGCTCGCGACGCGGCGGCTATACCGCCGTGGCCGGCGGTGACCGCTTCCGCCGCTGCGTGCAACCGCCGACCACGCTCGCCGAGCAACCCACGGACGGCTTGGTACCGGGTGCGGATGGGGTTCTCATCGATCATCAACCCACTATATCTAGCGTCCGCCAAGCCGGGAAGCGCTCCTGGACACCATGATGTGACGCGATTCATCTATTTCTGGGCGTCGCCT
>JBGQGU010000543.1:0-2691 GCA_041497655.1 Gammaproteobacteria bacterium | reverse complement strand
GTCGCGCTGCCGCGCGGGACGACCGAACTGGAACGCGTGGCGGACGTTACCAGCCTGCCCGTGATCGACGGGCAGCAGGTATGCGCCGCTGCGTTCCAGGGACGGGTGGCCTGCTTCGATGCGTTTCGCGGGACCCTGTTGTGGGCGCGCGACGTGTCGAGCATCGCGGGGATCGGGACGGACGCGCGCTACCTCTACGTCACCGACGACAAGAACGCCGTGCAGGCGCTGGACAAGACGAGCGGCGCCAGTATCTGGCGCCAGGACAAACTCGCCGGCCGCAACGTGAGCGCGCCGCTTGCGCTCGGACGGCATGTCGTGGTCGGAGACCTTGAAGGCTACGTGCACCTGCTCTCGCGTGAAGACGGCTCCTTCGCGGCACGCATCGACACCGACGGCAGCGCGATCAGCGCGCCGCCGATCGCGCTCGATGCGACGAGTTTCCTGGTGCAGACCCGCCGCGGCGGCATTTTCGCGATCACCATCCAGTGACCGCGAAAGTGTTGAGTTTTGAGTGTTTAGTGTTGAGTGGTGTGTTGTCAGATATCACCGCGCTCAGACATTTGACCCGAGGCTTGTAACTCAACACTCAACACTCAACATTCAACACTGTGTTGCCTATTGTCGCCATCGTCGGCCGGCCGAACGTCGGCAAGTCCACGCTGTTCAACCGGTTGACGCGCAGCCGCGACGCGCTCGTCGCCGACGTGCCGGGGATGACGCGCGACCGCCATTACGGCCGCGGCCGGGTGGGCGCAAAGCCGTACCTGGTGGTCGACACCGGCGGTTTCGAGCCGGTGGCGCGGGAAGGCATCTTCCACGAAATGGCGCGCCATACGCGTCAGGCGGTGGATGAGGCCGATGCGGTGCTGTTCGTGGTGGATGCCCGCGAGGGGCTGACGCAGCAGGACCGCGCGATCGCGGGCGAGCTGCGCAAGAGCGGCCGCCGAATGTTTCTCGTAGTCAACAAGGCGGAGGGCATGGAACCCGCAATGGCGGGCGCGGAATTCCACGCGCTCGGACTCGGTGACCCCTTGCCGGTTTCTGCGGCCCACGGCGAGCATGTCTGGGATCTCATGGATCTGGTGCTCGCGCAACTGCCGTCCGCTCCGGAACCGCCGCCAGAACAAGGCCGCCATCCCAAGATCGCCGTCGTCGGTCGGCCCAATGTGGGCAAATCAACGCTGGTCAACGCGCTGCTCGGCGAGGAGCGCGTCATGGTCTACGGCGAGCCCGGCACGACGCGCGACTCGATTCATGTCGAATTCGAGCGCGACGGCCGCAGCTACACGCTGATCGATACCGCCGGCCTGCGCCGGCGCGGGCGCGTATTGGAGGTCGCGGAGAAGTTCTCGGTGGTGAAGACGATGCAGGCGATCGAGGAGGCCAATGTCGCGATCCTGGTGCTCGATGCGCGGCAGGACATCTCGGAGCAGGATGCGCACATCGCCGGCTACCTGCTCGAAGCCGGGCGCGCGCTCGTGGTGGCGGTCAACAAGTGGGAGCAGCTTCCCGAGGAGGAGCGCGAGCACACGAAGCGCGTCCTCGCGCGCAAGCTCGATTTCTTGGCATTCGCCCGCCTGCATTTCATCTCGGCGCTGACCGGCCACGGCGTGGGCTCCTTGTTGAAATCAGTCGACGAGGCGTACGCTGCGGCGATCGCGCGTCTGCCGACCCCGCGCCTCAACCGCGTCCTGGCGCAGGCGGTGGCTCAGCAGGAGCCGCCGCGGGCGGGGTTGATCCGCCCCAAGCCGCGCTACGCCCACCAAGGCGGCGTCAACCCGCCTCGCATCGTGATCCACGGCAACGCCTTGGAGCGCGTCCCGGACACCTACCGCCGCTACCTGGAACGATTTTTCAGGGAGGCTTTCAAATTGCAGGGAACCCCCCTTCGGGTGGAGTTCAAATCGGGGGTAAATCCCTATGCGAAGCGCACCCGCGCGCGACGCTAACCGTATGGCGCAATTGCGAAAAAGCGAGTAGAGTAGCGTCCCCAAAGAACACTATAAAGAGGCGAACATGAGCAACAAAGGGCAGCTGTTACAAGACCCCTTTCTCAACACGCTGCGCAAGGAGCACATACCGGTTTCGATCTACCTGGTAAACGGCATCAAGCTCCAGGGGCAGATCGATTCCTTCGACCAGTACGTGGTCCTGCTCAAGAACACGGTCACCCAGATGGTCTATAAGCACGCGATTTCGACCGTGGTGCCCGCGCGTGCGGTCAACCTCCAACTTGACCAGAGCACCGAAGGCTGATGTTGCACCCTCAAGTTGATGTTTGACCGTCCCGGGAACGGCACCGCGGCGGTGCTGGTCAGTCTCGACTTCGGCGAGGCCGGCTACGCGGAAGGCGTGCAGGAAATCAGCGAGCTTGCGGCGAGCGCGGGCGTCAACGCCCGCGCGCTGGTGGGCGGCCGGCGCGCACGCCCCGATCCCGCGCTGTTCGCCGGCAAAGGCAAGGTGGAGGAAGTGGCGCGGACGCTGGCCGCCACCGGCGCGCACCTCGCCATTTTCAATCACGAGCTGTCGCCGGCCCAGGAGCGCAATCTCGAGCGCGAGCTCGACTGCCGGGTGGTCGATCGCGTGAGCCTGATCCTCGACATTTTCGCCCAACGGGCCCGCACCCACGAGGGCAAGCTGCAGGTCGAACTGGCCCAGCTCGAGCATCTCTCGACCCGACTGGTGCGC
>JBGQGU010000542.1:0-2692 GCA_041497655.1 Gammaproteobacteria bacterium | reverse complement strand
GGCACCGAGCCGGTGATCCGCGTCATGGTGGAAGGCCGCGACGGCGCCAAGGTGCGGCGCTGGGCGGACCATATCGCCGCGGCGGTGAGCCGCGCCTAGGCGCGTAATAGTTGATTTAGATCAACAGCGCGTATTGCCACGTACGCAAAATCTATCCGGGAGGAGGGCCGAAGCTACTGGACAGTTCTTGCGCATCCAGAACACGAGGGTTCCGATGAAGACCGACAATCTGCAGATGCGGCCCGCGAAGCAGCCGGCTGGGCGTGAATCGAACCCGGGGGTCGTCACCTCGCGGCGCTAGCTGCGTGGTCGACCTCCAAGGGCAATGGAGAACATCCGGTCCGATGTGGTGATCGTTGGCGCGGGCGGAGCGGGGCTGCGCGCCGCCATCGCGCTGGCCGAAACCGATCCGGCGCTGAGCATCGCGCTCATCTCCAAGGTCTACCCGATGCGCAGTCACACCTGCGCGGCGGAGGGTGGTGCTGCCGGGGTCATCAAGCCCGACGACAGTCTCGACCAGCATTTTCACGATACCGTGGGTGGCGGTGACTGGCTCTGCGACCAGGACGCCGTCGAGTATTTTATCCGCGAGGCTCCCCGGGAGCTGATCCAGCTCGAGCATTGGGGCTGTCCCTGGAGCCGCGAGCCGGATGGTTCGGTGGCGGTGCGCCCGTTCGGCGGCATGAAGAGTCAGCGCACCTGGTTTGCCGCCGACAGGTCCGGTTTTCATATCCTTCACACCTTGTTCCAGACTTCGCTGCGCTTTGCCGCGATTCGCCGATTCGACGAGTTTTACGTAACGGATCTGATCGTTGATGACGGACACTGCCGGGGGTTTACGGCGATCGAGATGCGCAGCGGTCAGATGAGGTTGTTCCAGGCCGGCGCAGTGATCATCGCGGGTGGCGGAGCCGGCCGCATGTTTCCCTTCACCACCAATGGCGCGATCAAGACCGGCGACGGGATGGCGCTCGCTTATCGCGCGGGCGTGCCGTTGAAGGATATGGAATTCGTGCAATACCACCCGACCGGGTTGCCCAGCACCGGCACGCTGCTCACGGAAGCCTGCCGCGGCGAAGGCGGCGTGCTGCTCAACAAGAATGGTCGCCGCTTTCTCCAGGACTACGGCATGGGACCGGAAACGCCGCTGGGCAAGCCGGAGTTCAAGACGATGGAGCTCGGCCCGCGTGACCGGATCAGCCAGGCATTCTGGCACGAGCAGAGAAAGGGTAACGCGGTATCCACCCAGTGGGGCGACGCCATGCTGCTCGACGTGCGCCACCTGGGGGAAAAGAAGATCAACGAGCGACTGCCGCTGGTGCGCGACATGTCCATCAGCTACATGGGAGTCGATCCGGTGACGGAACCGGTGCCGGTGCGTCCGGTGGTGCATTACATGATGGGCGGCATACACACCGACATCAAGGCGGCGACGATGCTTCCGGGGCTTTACGCCGCGGGCGAGTGCGCCTGCGTGAGCATTAACGGCGCCAATCGGCTGGGCTCGAATTCGCTCACGGAGTTGCTCGTGTTCGGGCGCCGCGCCGCGCTGAGCGCGATTGATTGCCTCCAGTCGGGAGTGCGCCCGGGCAGCGACGCGGCGCTCAGGGCGAAAGCCGAGTCGGCGCAGGCGCGCATCCGCGCGCTGTTCCAGCGTGCCGGCGGCACGGAATCCATAGCCGGATTGCGCAAGGAGATGATGCATGCCATGGAGCAGCACGCCGGCATCTACCGCACAGGGGAGGGTCTTGCGGAGGCGTGCAGCCGGCTCGCGAAGTTGCGCCATCGTTACGCGGCAATCGAGCTGCAGGACAAGACCAACGTTTACAATACCGATCTGCTGCAGGCGCTCGAACTCGGGTCGATGCTCGACTGCGGCGAGGCGGTCGTGGCATGCGCGGCCGCGCGCAAGGAGTCGCGCGGCGCCCACCAGCGCCTCGATTTTCCGGAACGGGACGATACGAACTTTCTGCGTCATTCACTCGCTTTCTATCACCGGACGCAGCCGCCACGAGTGGATTTCCGCGACGTGGTGATCACCACGTCTCAACCGGGCGTTCGCGATTACTCGGGAGGGCACGAATGAGCGAGCGGCGGGTCGAGCTGGAGGTGCTGCGCTACAACCCCGAGACCGATAGCGAGCCGCATTTTCAGCGCTATTCGGTTGCCTGCCGGGAAGAATGGGTCGTTCTCGATGCCCTGAACCAGGTCAAGGAGAACATCGACGCGACGCTGAGCTATCGCTGGTCCTGCCACATGGCGGTGTGCGGCAGCTGCGGCATGATGATCAACGGCGAGCCGAAGCTGGCATGCAAGTCGTTCGTTCGAAACTACGAGGGCGTGATCCGGGTCGAGCCACTCGCGCATTTCCCGATCGAGCGCGATCTGGTGACGGTGATCGACGACTTCATGGCGAAGCTGGCGCGCGTCAGGCCGTACCTGATCCCGAAGCAGGAGAAGCCGGTCAGCGAGGGCGAGTACCGGCAGACGCCGGCGGAACTCAAGAAGTTCAAGCAGTACAGCATGTGCATCAACTGCATGCTGTGCTACGCGGCCTGTCCGGAATACGGCCTGATCCCGAAATACATCGGCCCGGCGGCGATCGCGCTCGCGCACCGCTACAACCAGGATTCGCGAGACGGCGGCCGCGCCCAGCGGCAGGAGGAGATCGCGGCGACCGAGGGCGCATGGG
>JBGQGU010000541.1:0-2693 GCA_041497655.1 Gammaproteobacteria bacterium | reverse complement strand
GTCTCGTAGGTCGTGCGCGCGGCGTTCTCGGTAACCGGGAACTCGCGCAGCACGTGCGACGGCGGCACGAGTTCCTTGATCTCCCGGATCCGGATGTCATCGGTGCGGTAGGGCATGGCCTCTTCTGCCTGAGAAATCAAGGCATTATAGCAGAGGGTGAACGGTAAACGGTAAACGGTGAACAGAAAAAAGTGGGTGGGAAACAGCAAGCGGCGGGGAACGGAAGAACCAACAGAAAATGGCGACGCGCGGCGCGCCGCCCTTACCGATCACTGTTCACTGTTCACCGTTCACCCGCTTCAGACCGTGCCGCCGACCGTCAGACCGTCGATGCGTATCGTGGGCTGGCCCACGCCGACCGGCACGCTCTGGCCTTCCTTGCCGCAGGTGCCGACGCCCGGGTCGAGCGCCATATCGTCGCCGATCAGCGCCACGCGGGTGAGCGCGTCCGGCCCGTTGCCGATCAGCGTCGCGCCCTTCACTGGATAGCCGAGCTTGCCGTTCTCGATCATGTAGGCTTCGGAGGCGGAGAACACGAACTTGCCGCTGGTGATATCCACCTGCCCGCCGCCGAAGTTGACGGCGTAGAGGCCGCTCTTCACCGAGGCGAGGATCTCCTCCCGCGGCGTGCTGCCGTTCAACATATAGGTGTTGGTCATGCGCGGCATCGGAATGTGCGCGTACGACTCGCGCCGGCCGTTGCCGGTGGGAGGCACCTTCATGAGGCGGGCGTTGAGGCTGTCCTGCATGTAGCTTCTCAACACGCCGTTCTCGATGAGCACGTTGCGCTGCGTGGGATGGCCTTCGTCGTCGATGTTGAGGGAGCCGCGCCGGCGCGCGATCGTGCCGTCGTCCACCACGGTGACGCCCGGAGCCGCCACGCGCTCGCCGAGGCGCCCGCTGAACGTGGAAGTGCCCTTGCGGTTGAAGTCGCCTTCCAGCCCGTGGCCCACCGCCTCGTGCAGCAGCACGCCGGGCCAGCCCGGCCCGAGCACCACCGTCATGGTGCCCGCAGGCGCCGGCCGCGCCTCGAGGTTGACGAGCGCCTGGTCCACGGCCTTGCGTGCATAATCCTCCAGCACCTCCTCGGTGAAATAGGCGTAGTCGAAGCGCCCGCCGCCGCCGGAGCTGCCCTGCTCGCGCCGGCCGTCGGCCTCGACGATCACCTGCAACGACAGACGTATGAGCGGTCGCACGTCGGCGGCGAGCACGCCATCCGAGCGCGCGACCAGCACCACCTCGTATTCGCCGCCGAGGTACGCCATGACCTGTGTCACGCGCGGGTCGAGCGCGCGCGCGCGTCGCTCGACGCGCTCCAGCAGCGCAACCTTCGCCTGGTCCTGCAGGCTCGCGATCGGGTCGTGCGGCGTGTAGAGCTGGTGGCCGGCGGCGCGCTTCGCCACCCGGGCGCGGCCGGCCTGCCCCTGGCGCGCGATCGCCCGCGTCGCGCGGGCCGCGGCCTCGATCGCGGTCAGACTGATGTCGTCGGAATAAGCGAAGGCGGTCTTCTCCCCGCTCACCGCCCGCACGCCCACGCCCTGGTCGATATTGAAGCTGCCGGACTTGACGATGCCCTCCTCCAGGCTCCAGGACTCGCTGCGGGTGTACTGAAAATAGAGGTCGGCGTAGTCCACCCGGTGCGCCAGGATTTGCCCGAAGACGGCCTGCAACCGGCCGGAGTCCAGGGAATACGGCGCAAGCAGGACCTCGTTCGCGGTCGCGAACGAGGCCTCGCGCTCGAGGATGCGGGTTTCCTGTCTGCCTTCAGGCTTCATGGTCGCATGAGTATAAATGGTGGCTAGAGGTACCGATACAGGCTCGATTTAGTCGGGGAAAAAGCGTGATCCGTGAACAGTGAACCGACTAGACCCTGCCAACAAATCCTGATCAGGTCGAATCACAAATCACGAATCACGACTCACGCTCCTGTCGCATCAGCAGCGATGAAGGGTCCGGTGCGTCAACGCCGGCAGGCTCTGCCGCAGGTTGCGCAGATGCTGCAGGTTGACCCCGGCCGACACCACGCCGGAGCCGCGCGGCAGCCGGTCGAGCACCACCCCCCAGGGATCCACGATCATGCTGTCGCCATGGGTCTCGCGCCCGCTCAAGTGATAGCCGCCCTGGGCCGGGGCGAGCACGTAGGCCAGGTTCTCGATGGCGCGGGCCCGGATCAGAGTTTCCCAGTGCGCCTTGCCCGTGGTCTCGGTGAACGCCGATGGCACCAGGATGATGTCCACCGGCTTCATCGCGCGATAAAGCTCCGGGAAGCGCAGGTCGTAGCAGATCGACAGCCCCAGGCGGGCGAATGGCGCGTCCACGGTCACGATGTCCCGCCCCGGCTCGATGGTACGCTCCTCCTCGTAGCGCTCCTTGCCCATGGCAAAGCCGAAGAGATGGATCTTGTCGTAGCGCGCGGCAAGCCGGCCCTGTTCGTCATAGACCAGGCAGCTGTTGCGCACCTTGTCCGGGCTCGACGACTCGAGGGGAACCGAGCCGCCGACGAGCCAGATGCCATGCCTGCGGGCCGTGGTGGCAAGGAACTCCTGGATCGGGCCCGCGCCAGGCTTCTCGCGCACCTTCACCTTGTCGTCATCCCGCATGCCCATGATCGCGAAGTACTCGGGCAGCGCCACCAGCTTCGCGCCCTGAGCCGCCGCCATCTCGATCAGCCGCCCGGCCTCGTTGAGGTTGCC
>JBGQGU010000540.1:0-2693 GCA_041497655.1 Gammaproteobacteria bacterium | reverse complement strand
TCCAAGCGCTGGATCGCTGCCGAGCACGGCAAGATCGGAGGGAGCGTCTCCTCGACCGCGAAAGCCGCCGCCGCGCGGCGCAACGGCAAGCTCGGCGGACGACCGAGGAAGGTGAAGGAACCGGCTTGAGGAGCGAGCCCACAAGATACGCGAGGGTCACGAGCGGCCGTCCGCGGGCCTAATGCGGCACCGAAACAATCTCGCACCAGTGCCCGGCTTCATCCCCTCCGGGGTGCCATGACTTCAAGGGCTTAGCTTTTTGGTAAGCCGCCGTAAGCCCTGTCTCGTCACGCTTTCATCCGAATGCGCGCAAGTCGCTATACTTGCTTCGAGCGCGGTACGCATGCCGCGCTCCACGACAACACATCCCGGAGGAATCGATGGATTCATTTGCCGCGAGGGGCTCTAGGGCATTGCTGATCCTGTCGACGAGCGCTTGCGCCGCAGGCGTAGCGCTCGCGCAGACACCCGCTTATCCCACGAAATCCATACGCATGGTCATTGCGCTCGCTCCGGGCGGAGGCACCGATACGACGGGCCGCTTCATCGGTCAGAAGTTGAGCCAGATATGGGGCCAATCAGTGGTGGCCGACAACCGGCCCGGCGCGGGCGGGACGATCGCCGCCGAAACCGTGGCGCGAGCGGCCCCCGACGGCTACACCCTCCTGATGACCTCGGCAGGGCTCACCATCACGCCGAGCATCATGAAACTGTCCTACGATCCCGCCAGGGACCTGCTGCCTGTGACACTCGCGGTAATTTCGCCTGGCGTCATGGTGGTGCATCCGTCGATACCCGTGAAGAACGTCAAGGAACTGATCGCCTTCGCCAAAGCGAGGCCGGGCGAGCTGTTCTACTCGTCCTCGGGCCAGGGCTCGGGGCAGCATTTGGCCATGGCGCTTTTCACGCAGATGACCGGACTCAAGATGACGCATGTGCCCTACAAGGGCACCGCGCCCAGCATCACCGACGTCGTGGGCGGACGCATCGCGGTTACCGTGGCGAGCGTCATCTCGACCCGGCCGATGTTCACCACAGGCAAGCTTCGTGCCCTGGCCGTGGTGGGCGCCAAGCGCACCCCGGCATTGCCCGAGTTCCCGACCGTAGCCGAGTCCGGCGTGCCGGGCTTCGGAGTCGACAATTGGTACGCCTTGTTCCTGCCCGGCGGCACGGACAAAGGCATCGCCGTCAAGCTCCAGGAAACCGTTTCGCACATATTGCTCGAACCGGATACCCGCAAGCTGCTGCTCGCCCAGGGACTGGATGCGGTCGGAAACTCGCCGGAAGAGTTTGCCAGGATGTATGCCGGCGAGTTTGCGAAATGGGCAAAGGTCGCGCGGGCGGTCGGACTGCAACCGAACTAGCGTAACGTCACCTTCTCGCGCCAGTGCCCAGCTTCATCCCCTTTGGGGTGCCAACTGTCCACAAACGGGGAACAAAACCCCTGCTCCCCGTGTTTACTGGAGGCAACCCGCCTGAAGGAGGTGAACCATGAGACTCTGGACGACATTGACAGCGTTGTCAGCCATCGCCGCGCTCGCAGGCTGCGCCAGCCCCACGTCCTTCGCTCCTGGATCCAGCATCGTGGACGTGCGCGCCAGGGTGGGGACCCCCACCGACATCCGCTTCGACCGGAACGGCGATGAATTGTGGGAATACGCGCGCGGCCCGGAGGGCTTCGAGACCTACGTGGTGCGCGTCGGAGCCGACGGGAAAGTGAAAGAAGTCACCCAGATTCTGACAGATGACCAGTTGATGAAGATTGTCCCGGGCACGATGACCAAGGCGGACGTGAAAAACCTGCTGGGCCGGCCCTCGGACCAGACGTTCACGGGTGCCGGCACGGTGTGGTCCTGGCGTTTCAAGAGGTACGGCGTGCAGCCAGGTCACTTGCTCGTGACCTTCAACCCCGACAACACGGTCAAGGAGAGGATCGCGATAATCGACGTGTCTGACGGTCGCTCAATGGACAAGTAATCCGGGTAGCGGGCCGCCGCGAAATGCGCATCGGCGGGTGCGGCCACCACCCTGCCGGCGGTCCCGCCCCTCTTACAGTCTCAGCACGAGCGCGAACACCAGGACCAGCAGGATCGCGAAGTTGGTCACGGTGAGGAGCGACAGGTCCTGCTGCATCTCCTTGATATACGAGCGCAGCATCGCATCGGTGGGCGGCTCGCCGATTTTCTCAGAGGTTTTCACGTCGACGCTCAGATAGCGCCTGACTATCACCCACCCAATCCATACTGCCAGACCGACCAGGAACAAAATCTGGGCTACATATTTTTCCACCGCGCACCTCCCTCAGTCAGGAACAGTAGCCGAACGACTCACCCACCCGATCCCGCCGGTTGAACGGCGTCGCCGCCGTCCGTTCGAACCGGCGGACTTATTCCAGCGCCTCGCGTCTGGAATAAGAAGGATTCTACCGCACATTGGAGTCCGACGGGCCCGGGCTCTCCCCGCGCACCTCAGGCACTCCGCCCGACGCACTCGTTACTGACGCGCTGGCGGGCGCTGGTATCATCTCCCCGTGCCTGCAACAGCCCCTTCTGGCCGCTGGCAATTCTGGATCGACCGCGGCGGCACTTTCACCGACATCGTCGCACGGCGCCCCGACGGGAGTGTCGTCACCCACAAGCTGCTGTCCGAGGATCCCGGCCATTACGACGACGCCGCGCTGGCCGGCATCCGCG
>JBGQGU010000539.1:0-2696 GCA_041497655.1 Gammaproteobacteria bacterium | reverse complement strand
TCGTCATTGAAGAAAAACTCGTAAACCGCGAGCAAGGCCACGATCACGGCCGCGGCCGCGGCATATCGCTGCCAATGCCAGGTTCCGGCGGCCGGGAACGGGATGTCCCTCGACGGCGAGGTCTCCGGGAGCGGTGCGGACAGAGGAAGGAGGCCGGTGGCCGCGTGCACCAGCTCCTCCGGGTCGAGCTTGAGCAGCCGCGCGTAATTGCGGATGAAGCCGCGCACGAAGACCGCGCCGGGCAGCCGCTGATACTGGCCGGATTCCAGGGCCTCGACCTGCCACACCGAGAGCTTCAGTCGGCGCGCGACGTCCGCCGTGGTCAGGTTCTGCGCCTGCCGCGCCTGGCTCAGCCGTACGTTCGGGGCGGCGCTGCCCGCTTTTGCGACCGCAATCGGCCGAATGTCGCCGGCCTCAGTCATTCATACTGGCCCGCGACGAGCGCGCGGGCCTCCCTCGAATTCGGAAACTTGTTGCGCAGCTGGAGCGCGTAGCTCGCCTCGGAGTTGCGGTCCCCCAGCCGGCGCTCGACGCGCACGCCGAGCCACAGCGCTTCCGCGGTCGCGGCCGCCGCCTGCATCAGGCGGTTGAGATAGTTCTTCGCCTCGCCGTAATCGCCCCGCGCATGGGACAGGTCCGCCATCTGGTACAGGGCCTGGGGCTGGGTCGGGCGCACCTTGAGAGCCAGCAGGAAAAACTCCGCGGCGCCCGCCGCATCGCCGCTGCGCCTCGCGCACACGCCGGCGTTGATGTAGGAACGCTCGGGCGTCAGGTAGAGCGGGTTGCGCACCGCCACCATGAAATGCCGGATCGCCTCCTGCTCCTGCTTGCGCTGGCACAGGAACATCCCGTAGTTGTGGTGGGCATCGGGATCGGACGGGTTGATGTTGAGCGCGCGCTGGAAGCTCTCCTCGGCCAGGCGGTCCTCCTTCAACTGGGCGTAGATCAGGCCTGCCACGTTGTACGCCGGACCGAAGTTTCGGTCGGCGCGCAACGCTTCCTTGACCTCCTCGAGTGCCACCGCCACGTTGCCGATGTCAAAATAGTTCGCGGCAAGCTCGGTGTGGATGCGCGCCCGCACCCGGTCGGTGCTTTCGTCCCCGGTGGTGGGAGCGGATACGGCCTTAAGTCCCGAATCATCCGAGGGATTCGTGGCGCAGCCAAACAGGGCAAGGCCAGCCGCCACCAGCGCGACGCCGGTCATCTTCATCGCGACAGCTCCTGCTGACGGTTGCTGGCGCGCCGGGTGCGGTCCTGCACACGCCCCGCGAGCTGCCCGCACGCCGCAGCGATGTCGTCGCCACGGGTCTTGCGGACGGTCGCGATGAGTCCCGCCTGCATCAGCACGTCGCGGAAACGGGCGATTGCCTCGGGGCTCGAGCGCTGGTAGTCGACGCCGGGAAACGGGTTGAACGGGATGAGATTGATCTTGCACGGCACGTCGCTCACCAGCGCGGCGAGCTCGCGCGCCTGGCCGACACTGTCGTTCACGCCGGACAACATCACGTACTCGAAAGTCACGAAATCGCGCGGCGCCTTGGAGAGGTAGCGCAGGCACGCGGCCAGCAGTTCCCGGATCGGGTACTTGCGGTTGATCGGCACCAGCTCGTCGCGCAGCGCATCATTGGGCGCGTGCAGCGAGACTGCGAGCGCGACCGGGCACGCCTCGCCCAGGCGGTCGATGCCAGGCACCAGACCGGCCGTCGAGAGCGTGACGCGCCGGCGCGACAACCCGTATGCGGAGTCATCGAGCATGAGCCGCATCGCAGCCACGACATTTTCAAAATTGGCGAGCGGCTCGCCCATGCCCATCATCACGACGTTGCTGATCGGCCGCTCCTCGGTCACGCCGCGGCCGAGGCATGCCACGGCGCTTTGCGCCGTCCTAAATCCTGGCGCCAAGGCGTCGCGCGATCGAAGAGCGCGCACGGCGCTTTGCGCCGTCCTCACCTCGCCCCCTTGGGCTGCGCAAGCCCGAAGGGCTCGCGCTGCCAGCCACAGCTGCCCGACGATCTCATCCGCCGTGAGATTGCGATTGAACCCCTGATGGCCCGTCGAGCAGAACGTGCACGCGAGCGCGCACCCCGCCTGCGAGGAGATGCAGAGCGTGCCACGACGGGCCTCGGGAATGAACACCGTCTCGATCGCGTTGCCGGTGCCCACGTCGAGCAGCCATTTGCGCGTGCCGTCGGCGGCGGTGGTGTCACGCAGCACGCGTGGCGCGGCGATCGCCGCGCTTTTCGCAAGCCGTTCGCGCAGCGGCCTGGACATGTCGGTCATGGCGCTGAAATCGTCCACGCCTGCGTGATGGATCCAGCGCAACAGCTGTCGCGCGCGGTACGGCTTCTCGCCCAGCCCGGCGCAAAAGCCCCGCAGTGCCTCCTGGTCCAGTCCGAGCAGGTTGACGGTCATGGCGGCAGTGCGCTCAACGCGAGTAGATTTCCTGTTTCGGGAAGAAGTAGGCGATTTCCGTGACGGCGGTCTGCGGCGAATCCGAACCGTGCACCGCGTTGGCGTCTATGCTTTGAGCAAAGTCGGCGCGGATAGTGCCCTTCGCCGCCTTCCTGGGGTCGGTCGCACCCATCAGATCGCGGTTCTTCTGGATCGCGTCCTCGCCTTCCAGCACCTGGATCACCACCGGGCCAGAAATCATGAAGTCCACCAGCTCCTTGAAAAACGGCCGCTCCCTATGCACC
>JBGQGU010000538.1:0-2701 GCA_041497655.1 Gammaproteobacteria bacterium | reverse complement strand
GCCGGCGAACGCCCGCTGCACGCGGGCGAGCAGGCTGAATACCGCTTCATGTTCATCGTGCAGGCGGCGAGTGATCTGTTTTCGTAATTCCATGTTGGGATTTCCGTGCGAGGCCACTTTCACGCCCGGGTCGCTTCGCTCAAAGCGCTTTCCATGATTCCGACCTCCCGGCGCAGCATCGCAGCCACTTTTTTTTGCCGCCTGGCGCTCATGCGGCTCGAGATCGCCCCGATGCTGATGGCGGCGAATGGCTGGCCGTAGCGGCTGATGATGGGCAGACCGATCGAGGTCGCGCCGGGCGTGATGTGAGTGTCGTTCAACGCATAACCCAGCTCCCGGGAGCGTTTCAGCATGCCGGTAAGCGCCGGCACGGTCAGGTTGTTGTAGCCGCGCAGCCGGACCGCGTTGGCGTTTACGATCGCGTTGACCTCCGCGTCGGGCAGCGGCATCAGCAAGGCCAGACCGCCGGCGCCCGCGCCGAGCGGGCGCCGGGTGCCCACGTCCAGCGTCAGCGCCCTGATCGGAAAGGATCCCTCCTTGCGATCGATGCACACGGTGTCGAAGCCGCTGCGGACGGCGAGGAACACCGTGTCGCCGGTGGCTTCGGCAAGGCGCGCGAGCGCGGGACGGCAGATATCGACGAGGTTGAACTGGGGGGCCGCCGCGAGCCCGAGTTCGAACACCAGGGGCCCGAGCGCATAGCGGCGGGTATCCGCGTCCTGCCTCACGAACCCTTCCTCGATCAGGCACTTGAGCATGCGCCGCACCGTTGAGCGTTCGAGTTGGGAATGCTGCACGACGTCAGCCAGGCGCGAACCCGGCCCGCTGCGCGAGGCGATCAGCCGCACCAGCAGCGCGGCGCGCTGAATGCTCTGGGTACCGGAGCGACGCCCGCCGCGCCGCGGGAGCCGGCTGTCCGCCTTCAACGAGTCATCGCGCGCTTCGGCCATATGGGCACAATGTGGAACAAAATTTGTCTTGGGGGCCCCATGGCGGCCCCCCCACTCACGGTAAGATTGTAGCACCGGTTGAGGGGTAATTTGGCGCCGGTACGGCAACCCCTTCCGGGATTGGACGACGAGCTCACAATGTGACACTTGACCAGACAGGGAGATACCCCGATGAATGATCATGCCGGAGCGGCTCTGGCAAAGAGCGCGACCAAGGACATCACCAGCCTGCGCTCGGCGCTGTCCTGGCTGCGCGCCGAAGGCTACCTGATCGAGACCGACAAGGAAGTCAATCCAGATCTTGAGATCACCGGCCTGCAGAAGCATTTCGACGGCAGTTTTCCGATCCTGTTCAACAAGGTCAAGGGCAAGCCGCATGCGCGCGCCGTCACCAATCTGTTCAGCGACATGCGGGTCGTCGAGCACCTGTTCGGCTTCGACGGGCCGCGCGACCGCACGCGCAGAATCGCGCACGCCATCAACCACCCGCTGAAACCGGTGGTGATCGAACAGAAGGGCGCACCGTGCCAGGAGCACGTGATTCTCGACGATCTCGACGTCAACAAGTGGATCACGGCGATCCGGCACACGGCGCTCGAGCCCGAATTGACCGTGGGCTCGGGCATCCGCTGCGTCACCGGCGCGTATTTCGACGGCGGCAGCGACCTGGGCTACAACCGCATGAACTTTCGCTGGGGCAACGTCGGCACGTTCCAGATTTCTCCGGGCTCGCACATGTGGCAGGTGTTAACGGAGCACTACCGCGACGAGAAGCCGATTCCGATCACCATGTGCTTCGGCGTGCCGCCGGCGTGCACGCTGCTTGCGGGCGCGGGCTTCGGTTACGCGATCATGCCGAAAGGCTGCGACGAGATCGGCATCGCGGGCGCCGTGCAGGGCTCGCCGGTGCGGCTGGTGAAGGCGCGCACCGTGGAGGCCTACGCGCTGGCCGATTCCGAATACGTGCTCGAGGGCCACATCCATCCGCGCGACAAGCGCTACGAAACGGGCGAGGCCGAAAAGGCCGGCGTGCAGGGCAAGACGTTCTTCCATCCCGAATGGGCCGGTTACATGGGCAAGGCGTACAAGGCGCCGACGTTTCACGTCACCGCCATCACGATGCGCAAGCCCGAAAGCCGGCCCATCATCTTCCCGCTCGGCGTGCATACCATGGATGACAACAACATCGACACGACGGTGCGCGAAGCGGCGATCTTCGAGCTGTGCAACCGGCTGCAGCCCGGCATCATCCAGGACGCGCACATCCCGTACTGCATGACCGACTGGGGCGGCTGCATCATCCAGGTCAAGAAGCGCAACCGGATCGAGGAGGGCTGGCAGCGCAATTTCCTGTCGGCGATCCTGTCCTGCTCGCAGGGCATGCGGCTCGCGATCGCGGTCTCGGAGGACGTCGACATCTACTCGATGGACGACATCATGTGGTGCCTGACCACGCGGGTGAATCCGCAGACCGACATCCTCAATCCGATTCCCGGCGGGCGCGGCCAGACATTCATGCCGGCCGAGCGCATGACGGCGGGAGAAAAGGCGTGGACCGCGTCCAACACCCAGTTCGAGGGTGGCATGGGCATCGATGCGACGGTGCCCTTCGGCTACGAGCAGGATTTTCATCGGCCGGTGTATCCGATCGACCGCGTCAAGCCGGAGGACTTCTTCAATTCGGCGGACATCGCCAGGATGAAATCGCGCATGGCGGGCTGGGTGTTGTCGCTGGCGCGCACCGGGCGCTG
>JBGQGU010000537.1:0-2717 GCA_041497655.1 Gammaproteobacteria bacterium | reverse complement strand
GGCAACACGCGGGTCGTCATCGAACCGCGCGGCGCCTGGGAACACACCGCCTACCAGACCGACACCCGCTTCATCGTCGAAGTGAAGGTGCAAGCCGAGGATACCGGCCGCATCGCGCGCGGCGGCGGCTATACCGGCGAGAAACTCTCGCTCAACTTCCAGAACGTGGAAGTGCGGGCGGTGCTGCAGGTGATCGCGGACTTCACCGGGCTCAATATCATCACCAGCGACACGGTGGGCGGCAATCTGACGCTGAGGCTGAAGGACGTGCCGTGGGACCAGGCGCTCGACATCATCCTGCAAGCGAAGGGCCTGGACATGCGCAAGACCGGCAACGTGGTTTGGATCGCGCCGCGCGACGAGCTGGCGACGCGCGAGAAGCTGGCGCTCGAGGCGCAGCAGCAGATCGTGGACCTCGAGCCCACGCGCACCGAAAGTTTCCAGTTGAACTACCAGAAAGGTGCTGACCTGCAGAAGCTGCTGGCGGACCCGCAGCAGCGCGTGCTGTCGAAGCGCGGCAGCGCCGTGGTCGACCCGCGCACCAACCAGATCTTCGTGCAGGACACGCCGACGCGGCTCGACGAGGTGCGGAAGCTCATCCGCAAGGTCGACGTGCCGGTGCGCCAGGTGATGATCGAATCGCGCATCGTGGAGGCGAGCGACACCTTCGGCCGCAACCTCGGCGTGCGGCTCGGCTATCACGACATGGCGGGCCAGGGCGCCCAAGTCGCCGGTGGATATCGCCAGGTGCTCGGTGGCCAGCTCACCGACACCGGCTTTCACACCGGCCAGACGACCACGCCGGCGTTCACCGATTCGCTATCCGTGAATCTGCCGGTACCGGGACTCGCCGGAGCCAATCCGGGCGCGTTCTCGCTGGTGCTGTTCAACGACAAGGCCACGAGGTTCCTGAACCTCGAGTTGACCGCGCTGCAGGCGGATGGCAAGGGCAAGATCATCTCGAGCCCGCGCGTCATCACCTCGGATCAGGTTGAGGCGACCATAGAAGATGGCAAGGAGATTCCGTTCCAGCAGGCGACCTCGAGCGGCGCCACCAGCGTAGTGTTCAAGAAAGCGACGCTCTCGCTCAAGGTCAAGCCCCAGATCACGCCCGATGACAACGTGATCATGAACCTGAACGTCCACAAGGACAGCCTGGACCAGGTCATCGCCGGCGTCGGTGCCACTATCGCCACCAAGCAGATCGTGACCGAGGTGCTGGTGGAGAACGGCGGCACGGTGGTGATCGGCGGCATCTACAGCCAGACCGAGAATACCCAGACCAACAAGGTCCCGGTGCTCGGCGACCTGCCGTTCGTCGGCTTCCTCTTCAAGCAAAACCTGAAGACCGACGACCGGAGCGAGCTGCTGATCTTCATCACGCCGCGCATCTTGAAGGACGGCCTGACGTTGCGGCAATAAGACGGCGCGAGTCCATCCCGGACAAAGGCGGCCCGCGGGCCGCCTTTTTCTTTGCCGTTATCCGCCCGGGGCGCGGGTTATGCGGCACCTGCCCGTTCCGCTAGAATCGCCCCATGCATGGCAGCGGGCAGAAATCTGCGGTGCGGCACGGGCGCATCCCCGGCAACATATTCCTGGTGGGCCTGATGGGCGCGGGCAAGACCTCAGTGGGCAAGCTCCTCGCCAGGCGCCTGGGCAAGGCCTTCTATGACTGCGACCAGGAGATCGAACGCGCCACCGGGGTGAAGATCCCGGTGATCTTCGAGATCGAGGGCGAGGCCGGCTTCCGTGCGCGGGAAGCCCGGATGCTGGCGGAACTCGCCGGCCGCCGCGACATCGTGCTCGCCACCGGAGGCGGCGCCGTGCTGTCCGCAGACAACTGCAAGCTGCTTGCAGGGAACGGCGTTGTGGTCTACCTGCGCGCGGTAGTGGCGGACCTGTGGCAGCGGACCCGTCACGACCGGAACCGCCCGTTGCTCAAGACCGCCGAGCCGCTCGCCAAGCTCGAGCAGCTGTTTGCCGAGCGCGATCCGCTCTACCGCAGCGTCGCTGATATTATCGTCGATACCGGCAGCCAGAGCCTGGGCAGCCTCGCCCACCGGCTGGAACAGCTGCTGATCGAGCGCCAGTCCGCCGCAGCCGAGGGCGCCGGCGCGCCGCTGCGCGCCGGCTGACTGGAAGCGAGCGAACAAACCATGCAAACCCTGAACGTTGAATTGGGCAGCCGCAGCTACCCGATCTACATCGGCGCCGGTCTGCTCGCCCGCCCCGAGCTGATCGTGGAGAGGCTGCCGCAGAAGAAAACCGCCATCGTCACCAACTCCACCATCGCGCCGCTCTATCTCGCGGCTCTCCAGCGCGCGCTGGAGTCACGCGGGGTGGGTGTAATGAGTGTCACGCTGCCGGACGGCGAGCCGTACAAGACCTGGGACACGCTCAACCAGATCTTCGACGCTCTGCTTGAGCACCGCTGCGAGCGCGGCACCACCTTGATTGCTCTGGGAGGCGGGGTCATCGGCGATCTCGCCGGCTTTGCCGCAGCGGTCTACCAGCGCGGCGTGCCCTACATCCAGGTGCCGACCACGCTGCTCGCGCAGGTGGATTCGGCGGTCGGAGGCAAGACCGCGATCAACCACCCGCTCGGCAAGAACATGATCGGAGCGTTCTACCAGCCGCTCGCGGTGGTCTCCGACACCGACACGCTCGCCACGCTGCCCGCGCGCGAGCTGGCGGCCGGGCTGGCGGAGGTCATCAAG
>JBGQGU010000536.1:0-2718 GCA_041497655.1 Gammaproteobacteria bacterium | reverse complement strand
AGCTGCGCGTTGCTTTCGACGTAGGCCTTGGCGGCCGGCAGCTCGTCGAACGGGAACACCTTGTCAATCACGGGGGTGATGCGGCCCTCGGCGAAGCCGGGCAGCAGGTCCCGGGTAAAACCGCGCATCGCCTCGGCGCGTTGCGCAGGCGGCAGCAGCGCGTTCGAAACGCCGAAGATCTGGAGCCGCTTGCCGTGCACCGTCTCGAGATCGATCTCGGCGTGGTGCTGGTCGTCCACGTAACCGATGATCGCGATCCGGCCCTGGTTGGCAGCCGAGCGCACCAGGTCGGGAAACGCACTGCCGCCGATGAGATTGAGCGAAAGATTGACGCCCTGGCCTCCGGTCGCCTCCAGCACCTTGCCGGCGAAGCCGCCGCCGGACGCCACGATGCCGACGTCAAGCCCCATGCCCTTCAGCTTCTCGAGCTTCTGCGCCGAGCGCGAGATGCCGATCACCTTCGCGCCCAGATACCGGCCGAACTGCACGGCCATGACGCCCACGCCGGACGCCGCGCCCGCGACGAGCAGCGTTTCCCCGGACTTGAGCTTCCCGTACTGGAGAATCGCCTCGTAGGCGGTGACGGATACGATCGGCACCGCCGCGGCCTGCTCCCAGCTGAGGCGCTGCGGCACCAGCGCGGCTTGTTGCGCCGACATCACCACGTATTCGGCGAAGGAGCCGCGCGCCCGTCCCAGAACCCGGTCGCCGGGCTTGAAGGCCGTGACGCCCTCGCCTACCGCCTGTACTTCGCCCGCGCAATCGCCCCCCGCGGGATGCGGCTCGTGCACCTTATGCAGGCTGATGCTCGCGAGAATCTCGCCGCGATTGAGCGACGCCGCGCGCACGCGCACGAGCATCTCGCCCGCCTTGGGTCGAGGCTGCGGAACTTCGCGCGGCTCGAACACCGTCTTTCCATTGACTGATTTTATGTAGTAGCTCTTCATCGCTTCCTCCCAGCTGTCCGGCAGTAATTACGCAAATCTCAAATCCCAAATTCCAAATCCCAAACAAATCCCAACTCTCAAATTCCAAATTTCAAACGTTTGGGATTTGGTGCTTCGCAGTTTGGTGCTTGTTTGTAATTTGGTGCTTGTGATTTGGTGCTTGGCGCCCGGTGTCGGTCGTCAGTCGTCGGTTATCAGTCGTCACTCGCGACGAAAGTCTTCGACAGATTTGGCGAAGTTTCCGTCGCGTAGCCTAAGCGCCCGGGTGACGGCCTTGGTGGCGCCGAAGGTGTGGATCACGGCCGAATGCTTGCCCGCGCCGCCAATCACCGCGATCAGGATATCCTCGGGGCGCTGCACCATGTACACCGGCGCGTCCAGGCCCGCGTTGGCGTACTTCTCCTTCCACGTCACGCGCATTCGTCGTTCGATGTTTTCCTTCGAGAAACGGCCAAGCGGCAGGTGCGCGTGCTCGTGGAGGAAGCGCTTCGCGTCGGCCTTGCTCATGCCGCCGCTCGCCACCGTCTTCGCGTGCTCCGGGCCCATCACGATGAGCGGCTGCGCGTGGTAATAGACGTCGTTGGTGCCGGCGGCGAGCATGGTACCGGCGAGGGTGGTCAATATACCTTCCGCGGTGATGCTCTCGTGGTCGTTCACGTTGTGCGGGCACTCGGCGCCGATCACGGTCACGGCGCTCGCCTCGCGCGGCAGGCCGCGCTCGACGTGGAGCGGCTCCCACGGGCTCGCTTCCTCGTTCTCGGCGGCGAGATAGGAGTACTTCGACGGCGCGCCGAAGGTGGACATGTCGCCGAGCGCAGGAATCGCGCCGCCGATGTTGACCAGCGCCAGCCGGATCGCGCGCCCGATGGTGGCGTTGGCCTGCCAGCCGGGGCCGAACGCGTTGTGGCCGGAGTTGATGTCGAGCTCCTTCGCCACCGGACCATTGACGATGACGAGCGGCGCGCAGAGGTGCGTCGTCGCCTGGATGCCGTAGAGGTTGAACGGCTCCTCGCACATCGCCTCGACCGCGAGCACCAGCAGCGGAAAATACTCCGGCCGGCACCCCGCCATCACGGCATTGGCGGCGAGCCGCAGCGGCGTCGCCTCGCCGTAGCGCGGCGCCATCTTCGCCACCGGCTCGTTCCACGGCCGGTCGCAATACGCGAGCACGCGCTCGACGCGGCTCGCGGTCGGCGGCACGACGGGCAGCCCGTCGCTCCAGCCGCGGCCGCGCGCGAGCTCGTTCACCGCGTCGAAGTCGTCCTCGCACTCGAGGCTCGCGCCCGGGACCTTCAGCAACTCGGCAATTTCATTGCTCATTGCACGGTCCTCGGGAGATCGTGAAATCGGGAAATCGGGAGGGCGAAAACCCAAGGCCTTTTCGACCACGCGCGCTCACGCTCTCGCGACTTCCCGGTTCTTCCACCTCCCGCGCTCACGCTCTCACGCTCTCACGAATCAGTTCAAGCACCTGCGGGATCGCGTGCCCGGCCCGCCCCTCGACCTGCTCGAGCGAGAGCCCGCCCAGCGGATGCGGGATCAGGAGCAGCGGCAGGTCCGGCACGCCGAACACGCGCGCCTGCGTCTTCCCCAGCTTGAGGAAGGGTTCGGAGACAATCACGGCGGTGACGAGGCCGCGTTTCCGGAGCTCACACATGTCGTGGACACTCCACGACGTGCATGACCCTCAGTCGGCCATCGCGCTGACGACGATATCGGCCTCCGCGGCGAGCTGGTCGAGGATCGCGCCCGGCGCCGGCAGGCTGACGCT
>JBGQGU010000535.1:0-2721 GCA_041497655.1 Gammaproteobacteria bacterium | reverse complement strand
CTCTCCGATCTGCTCCCGCGCTGCGACTGGCTCATCATCGCCTGCCCGCTCACGCCCGAGACGCGGGGCCTCGTGGACGCCGGCCTGATCGCCAGGCTGCCCCGGGGCGCGCGCATCATCAACATCGCGCGCGGAGAGATCGTCGCCGAGCACGCGTTGATCGAGGCGCTGCGCAGCGGGCACCTGGCGGGCGCCTTCCTCGACGTGTTCGAGACCGAGCCGCTGCCGCCGGAGTCGCCGTTGTGGGACATGCCCAACGTGCTCATCACCCCGCACAATTCCTCGGCGGCGGCGGGGAACGACGGGCGGGTGCTGGCGATCTTTCTGGATAACCTCGGCCGCTGGCACCGCGGTGAGGCGCTGGTGAACGAAATTCCCAGGCAATAGACAGGATTAACAGGATTTACAGGATTTACAGGATTTACAGGATTTACAGGATTTCTTGAATAGCCTTAATCTTGTTAATCTTGTGAATCCTGTCCATTCGTTGTTCAAACAGGTTTTTGCAAGAGGAGGACAAACTTGAGAATTCCTGTCCGAATGCTGGTGCTCGCTGCGTTGCTCGCCGCAGCCGCCGCCGCCGCGCAGAATTATCCCGTCCGGCCGGTGCGCGTGATCGTGCCGTTTACGGCCGGCGGCAACACCGACCTCACCGCCCGCGCGATCGGGGCCAGGCTCTCCGAAGTCTTCGGACAGCAAATCGTGGTGGAGAACCGCCCGGGGGGCGCGACCAATATCGGTACCGAGCTGGTCGCCAAGGCGCCGCCCGACGGCTATACCATACTCATGGGCGGAGCCACCAATGCCATCAATATGAGCACGCAGGCGAAGCCGCCGTACGACACGCTGCGGGACTTCGCGCCCATCATCCTGTGCGTGAAGGGCGCCAACCTGCTCGCCATCCATCCCTCGTTGCCGGCCCGGAACCTGAAGGAGCTGATCACGCTCGCCAAAGCGCGCCCCGGCCAGCTCAATTTCGCCTCTTCCGGGCTCGGCAGCTCCAACCAGATGGCCGGGGAGCTCTTGAAGATGATGGCGAACATCAACATCGTGCACGTCCCGTACAAGGGCAACCCGCCGGCGATCACCGACACGATGGCCGGCCACGTCGAGATGGTGTTCAGCGGCGTGCCCGCGCTGATCCCGCACATCCAGTCGGGAAGGCTGCGCGCGATGGCCATCGGCAGCCTCAAGCGCTTCACCGCCATTCCCGAGGTGCCGACCTTTGATGAGTCCGGAGTGAAGGGCTACGAGGCGACCACCTGGTTCGGCCTCATGGCACCGGTCAAGACGCCGAAGGACATCGTCGGCCGGTGGAACACGGAGGTCGGCAAGATCCTCGCCAGTCCGGACCTCAAGGGCCGCTTCCTCAACGAGGGACTGGACGCGATGGGCGGCACGCAGGAGGAGTTCGCCAGATTCATCCGCGTCGAGATCGAAAAGTACGCCAGGGTCGTCAAGGCGACCAGCATGAAGCCGCAATAACCCTAGGAGTTTTTCGGACTTAGGTCCGATAAACTCCTTATGCAAAACCGCCCGCACGATAACGGGAGTCCATGACAGCGAAAACCTCATTTCCAGCCTACGCGCGCGCCCATCGGAGGCTAATCGGGGTCGTTACCCTTGGTTTCATTCAAAATTCTCGGGCGGTTTTGCTGTTAGCAGCCTGTCGGACACCTAAGTCCGACAGGCTGCTAGGATGAAACCATGAAAGCGATTCCTTTACTGCTGGCGGCGGCGCTGGTTGCGGCAAGCGCCAGCGCGCACGCACAGGCCTGGTCGCCGCAGAGAAACGTCGAGATCGTTGTCGGCTCCGCCCCCGGCGGCAGCAACGACAAGACCGCGCGGCAGGTGGAAAGGATCCTGGTCGAGCAGAAGCTGCTTCCCACCTCGCTCACCGTCGTCAACCGGACGGGCGCTGGCGGCGGCATCGCGCTCAACTACCTCACGCAGCATCCCGGCGACGCCCACTACCTGATCGTGTTCACGCCGTCGATGATCACCAACCACATCACGGGCCAGAGCAAGCTGAACTACACTGACTTCACGCCGGTCGCCTCGCTGTTTAACGACTACGTCGTGTTCGCGGTGAACGCCGCGTCGTCGATCAAGACGGGCAAGGACCTGATCGAGCGGCTGAAGAAGGACCCGCAATCGGTCGCCATCGGATTCGCTACGGCGCTCGGCAGCCACAATCACATCGCTGCCGGGATACTGATGAAATCAATTGGCGGCGACCCGCGCCGTCTCAAGGCGGTCGCCTACAAGGGCTCCTCCGAGGCTATCACCAACCTGCTCGGCGGCCACATTGATCTCGTGACGACCGCGGCCGGGAACGTCGCGGGCCACGTCGAGGCCGGCAAGTTGCGCGTGGTGGGCGTCGCCGCGCCACAGCGCTTTCCGGGCGCGCTGGCGAACATCCCAACGTGGAAGGAGCAGAATGTCAACGTCGTGTTCGGGGGCTGGCGCGCCATCATGGGCCCCAAGGGATTGGCCGCGGCGCAGGTCGCCTTCTGGGAGGGCGTGCTGCGCAAGGCGACGGAGGTGCCGGAGTGGAAAGACGGCATTTTGAAGAACTATTGGTCCGACGACTTCGTGACGAGCGCGCAATTCAGCAAGGATATCGAAAAGGACTACGCCGACATGAAGGCAGTGCTGGTGGATCTTGGACTTGCGAAGCAGTAAGAGCGTGACGTGATACTGCGTGACATGATACTTCGT
>JBGQGU010000534.1:0-2721 GCA_041497655.1 Gammaproteobacteria bacterium | reverse complement strand
TTGTCGCCTTCCTTCAACTTGGTGCGGATGTCCTCCACGCGGTCGCGCGAGACTTCGGATGCCCTCAGGTAGCCCTCGACCTCGCCCTCGAGCTGGATCACGGCGCCCTTGGCGTCGATCGCTTTCACGATCCCGTTCACCATGGAATTCTTCTCGTGCGACTGGATGAAGCCGCTGAAGGGGTCGCCCTCGATCTGCTTCACGCCGAGGGAGATGCGCTCGCGCTCGACGTCGATCGAGAGCACCATGGTCTCGACGTCCTGGCTCTTCTTGTACTCGCGCACCGCCTCCTCGCCGGGCTTGCTCCAGGAGAGGTCGGAGAGGTGCACCAGCCCGTCGATGCCGCCGGGGAGCCCGATGAAGATGCCGAAGTCGGTGATCGACTTGATGCTCCCTTTCACCCGGTCGCCCTTCTTGTGATTCATCGCGAATTCTTCCCACGGGTTCGGCTTGCACTGCTTCATGCCGAGCGAAATGCGGCGCCGTTCCTCGTCGATCTCGAGCACCATGACCTCGACCTCGTCGCCGAGCTGCGTCACCTTGGACGGGTGGACGTTCTTGTTGGTCCAGTCCATCTCGGAAACGTGCACCAGGCCCTCGATGCCGGCCTCGATCTCGACGAACGCGCCGTAGTCGGTCAGGTTGGAGACCTTGCCGAACAGCCGCGTGCCGGTCGGATAGCGGCGCGAGATCCCCACCCACGGGTCCTCGCCGAGCTGCTTCATGCCCAGCGAGACGCGGTTCTTTTCCTGGTCGAACTTGAGCACCTTGGCCTCGACCTCGTCGCCCACCGTGAGGATCTCGGACGGGTGCTTGACGCGGCGCCACGCGAGGTCGGTGATGTGCAGCAGCCCGTCGATGCCGCCCAGATCCACGAACGCGCCGTAGTCGGTGATGTTCTTGACGATGCCCTTCACCACCTTCCCTTCCTGCAGGCTCGCGAGCAGCGCGTCGCGCTCGGCGCCCTGGGTGGCCTCGAGCACGGCGCGGCGCGACACCACCACGTTGTTGCGCTTGCGGTCGAGCTTGATAACCTTGAAATCCATCTGCTTGTTTTCGTACGGGCTGGTGTCCTTGACCGGTCGGACATCCACCAGCGAGCCCGGCAGGAAAGCGCGGATGCCGTTTACCGTGACGGTGAGCCCGCCCTTGACCTTGCCGTTGACGACGCCGGTCACCACGTTGCCCTTTTCCAGCGCCTCTTCCAGATCAAGCCATGCCGCGAGCCGCTTCGCCTTGTCGCGCGAGAGCCGGGTTTCGCCATGACCGTCTTCGAGGGATTCGATCGCGACTTTCACGAAGTCGCCGATCTTGACCTCGATCTCGCCGCGGTCGCTGCGGAATTCCTCGATCGGGATGTAACTCTCGGATTTCAGGCCGGCATTGACAACGACGTAGTTCTCATCGGCCCGGATCACTTCGGCGGTAATCACTTCGCCTACCCGCATCTCCTTGCGGGCCAGACTTTCCTCAAACAGCGTGGCGAAGCTTTCGGTGGGGGGTGCCGGGGATTGCGCTTTCATCATTCAGATTCAGAGTGTTGGAGTTGCCCGACGTGGCGACGGGGTTGGTTGATCAAGCCCTGGGCCGGGGTGCGGCTCAGGGCGCCTGCGGTGTCTGTTTGTAGAGCGCCAGCACCTGCGCTACCACGTCCGCCGCCGACATGTTTGTAGTATCGATCAGGACGGCATCCGCGCTTCTTTGCAGGGGGGCCGTGGGACGCCTCATGTCGCGTTGGTCGCGTTCCCGGATATCCTGCAAAAGGGCCGCCATAGTAGCACCCATTCCTTTTTCCATCAACTGTTTATGCCGCCGTGCTGCCCGTTCCTCCAGGCTCGCCGTCAGGAAGATTTTGAGCACCGCATCGGGGAACACGACCGAGCCCATGTCACGCCCGTCGGCCACCAGCCCGGGTGGGCGCCGGAAGGCGCGCTGGCGCTCGAGCAGGGTCTCCCTGACCCGGGGCAGGGCGGCAATTCGGGAGGCGGCGACGCTCACCGCTTCTGCGACAATGATGTCCGTTACGTCGCGGCCCCCAAGCGTCACCGTATCCCCACTGAATTCCGCTCTAAGATTCAATGTGATATCCGACAGTATTGATTCATTGTCGAGGTCCGCGCCTGCCTCCAGCGCAGCCATCGCCACCGTGCGGTAAAGCGCGCCGCTGTTGAGATAGTGAAAACCGAGCGCATTCGCCACGCCTAGCGCCACGGTACCCTTCCCCGACGCCGAAGGGCCGTCAACCGCGATGACGGGAGGTTGACCCGCCGCCACGTTTAGAGCGCCTAACATAATGAAACGCGCGTGCGTTGCGAGTCAGAATCGTCGATAGCGCGAAGCGAGGCGCAGCCAATACTCGCTGTATTGGCAAGCCTCGCGACAAAGCTAGCGGCGATTCTGGCCGCAACCCCTTGTGGGCTGGCGCGATTTTGGCCGCGGCGCACCCACCAACTGATCAATAATCCGGGTGCCCCAATTCGCGATGCCCGGCGCCAGCCAAAATCGGGACAGCGCAGCGTGTGTTTCATTATGTTAGGCGCTCTTAGCGCTCCGAGACGGCCGCCAGCACGTCGAAGTACTCCGGGAACGTCTTGGCGACGCAGCGCGGATCATTGATGCGAACCGCGACCCCGCCCAGCGCCGCGAGCGAGAAGCACATCGCCATGCGATGGTCGTTGTAGGTGTCTATCGCAACCCCAGGATTGAGGATTGAGGATTGAG
>JBGQGU010000533.1:0-2727 GCA_041497655.1 Gammaproteobacteria bacterium | reverse complement strand
TTCCTGATGCTGATCATCTTCGTGCTCGGCTTCTTCATCGAGTGGATCGAGATCAGCTACATCGCGGTGCCGCTGTTCCTGCCCGTCTTCATCGCGCAGAACGTGGACATGGTGTGGCTCGCGATGCTGATTTGCGTCAATTTGCAGACCTCGTTTCTCACGCCGCCGTTCGGCTGGGCGCTGTTCTTCCTGCGCGGCGTGGCGCCGCCGGAGATCACCACCCGCCACATGTACGTGGGCGTGATCCCCTTCGTCACGATGCAGGTGCTCGGCGTCGTGCTGGTGTTCTTCTTCCCGCAGCTCGCGCTGTGGCTTCCAAAGGCGATTGGGTGGTGAAATCGGCGCGCTGAATGGCACGCCGATTCGCGTAGAATCCGGGCATGATCCATTCCATCCGCGGGACCCGCGGCATGGCGGTCGCGCCGCACGCCCTCGCAGCGCAGTCCGCGCTCGATGTGCTGCGCGAGGGCGGCAACGCGCTCGAGGCGATGATCGCCGCGGCGGCCACGATTGCGGTCGCCTACCCGCACATGAACTCGATCGGCGGGGACTCGTTCTGGCTTGTCCACGTGCCCCACCGCGCGCCGCGGGGCATCGACGCCTGCGGCGCGGCCGCGCGCGCGGCCTCCATCGAATGGTATGCCGCGCGCGGCATCACGCAGGCGATTCCCTACCGCGGCGGCGTCGCCGCGAACACGGTCGCGGGGGCCGTCTCCAGTTGGAAGCTTGCATTCAGGCTTTCGCGCAAGTGGGGCGGGCGGCTGCCGGTGAAGCGCCTGCTGGCGGACGCGATCCACTACGCGGAGCGCGGCATCGCGGTCACGGTGAGCCAGTCGTCCATGACCGCCGCCCGGCGCGGCGAGCTCGAACCGCAGCCCGGCTTCAGGGAGACGTTTCTTGCAGGAGGGGCTGCGCCGCCCGCGGGCAGCGTCTTCCGGCAGCCGCGGCTCGCACAGACGCTCAAGCGCCTCGCCCGCGCCGGCCTCGACGACTTCTACCGCGGCAGGCTCGCCAGGGCGATCGCGCGGGACCTCGCTGCGACAGGGAGCCCGCTTGCGCCGGGCGACCTCGAGCGCCACCGCGCGAAGCTCGTGACCCCGCTCGCGCTCGCGCACTCGCTCGGCACGGTCCATAACATGCCGCCGCCGACGCAGGGCGTAGTCTCTCTCCTCATCCTCGGCATTCTCGACGCGCTCGAGATCGGCAGCGCCGGCCCCACCAGCGCGGATTTCGTGCATCTCGCGGTCGAGGCGGCCAAGTGCGCTTTCGGCGTGCGCGACCGCTACGTGACCGACCCCGCCTACATGACAGTGAAGGCGCAGGACCTGCTGGCTCCGCAGCGGCTGCGCCAGCTCGCCGCCGGGGTGGAGCGCGGCCGGGCGGCGCCGTGGAGCGCGGGACAGCCGCCTGCGGACACGGTCTGGCTGGGCGTCGTGGATGGCAGCGGCCGCACGGTCAGCATGATCCAGAGCCTCTACCATGAGTTCGGCGCCGGCGTGGTGCTGGAGGAGACCGGCATCAACTGGCAGAACCGGGGCTGCAGCTTCTCGCTCGATCCCGCGGCGTTGAACAGCCTGCGGCCGGGGCGGAAGCCGTTCCACACGCTCAATCCCGCGCTGGCGGTCTTGCGCGACGGCCGCACGCTTGCCTACGGCACGATGGGCGGCGACGGCCAGCCGCAGACGCAGTGCGCGGTGTTTACCCGCATCGCGGTGTTTGGCATGGATCCTCAGCAGGCGGTCGCCGCTCCGCGCTGGTTGCTGGGGCGGACCTGGGGCCAGGTGAGCGACTCGCTCAAGCTCGAATCGCGCTTCAGCACCGGGGTCGTCGCCGATCTCGCCCGGCGCGGCCACGTGATGGAAGTGCTCGCCGAGTACGACGAGAACATGGGGCACGCCGGCGCGATCGTGCGCCATGCGAACGGCGTGCTGGAAGGCGGGGCGGATCCGCGCGGCGACGGCTGCGTCGCGGCCTACTAATGCGTGATTCGTGAATCATCTCCCACCACCCCGACGCGACGCGCCACCCCTCCTCCGGCAGGAGGGGATGTCGTGATTCGACTCATTCCGGGATGTCCGGGAAAAAAAAGGGCAACCTCGGTTGCCCTTTATCGTTGTGTAAGGCGCGATCAGGCTGTGGTGGATTTTTCCGCAGCCTGGGTCGCGCCTTTGCGGGCGTACTTCTGGCGGAACTTCTCGACGCGCCCGGCGGTGTCCACGATCTTCTGCTTGCCGGTGTAGAAGGGGTGGCACTGCGAGCACACTTCGACGTGCAGGTCGCGGCCCATGGTCGAGCGCGTGTCCCACGTATTGCCGCAGCTGCAGGTGACGGTGATGGTGCGGTATTCGGGATGAATCTTCGGTTTCATACGGCCTTGCCGCTGGTTTCCGAGAAAGGGGCGCATTATCCTCAAAATAGCCGCCGCTTGCAAGTGACGAGTGTCGGGTGTCGAGTGTCGGGTGTCGAGTGTCGGGGGACAAGGGGAACAGCCCTTGACTCATCGTTCTCGACTTACTTCACTCGACACTCATTCCTCGACACTCATTCCTTGTCCCTCGGGCCTCAGCGCAGGAACGGCCGCTGTTTCGGCGCCCAGTTCTCCAGCTGCGTGCAGCAGCGCACGATCTCGTGCTTGCCGGTCTCGGGGCTGACCCGCGTGAAGCGCGAGGTCCCGTTCGCCACGTTGAGCCTGATGAAGACGATCTCGCCGGACTGCGCGCCCACCTT
>JBGQGU010000532.1:0-2732 GCA_041497655.1 Gammaproteobacteria bacterium | reverse complement strand
GCGACGTTCTCGAACAGCGGCCCGGTTTCGACCGTGACCGGCGGGATGGACTTCGATTCGCCCAGGTACTGGCGCCAGTACTTGACGAGGTCCATCTCGGTGGAATCGGCGGGCAATCCGAACGTCAACGCGATCTGCTTGACGCCCATCAGGATGTTCGCCGCCACCCGGTAGCCGCGGGGATAGCCGGGAATGTCGTCGAAGAGCAGCGTGGAGCGCCCCGTCTGCCGCTGGTAGATATCGACGATGCCGCCGATTTCCTCCATGCGCTCGGCGCCGCTCACGCGCTGCAGCAGGCCCGCCGCTTCGATTTGCGCGAGCCAGTCTCTCAGGTCTGGATTTGCCATGGATGGTTCCTCAATTAAGGAATTTGTCGGATCTTGGTCCGCCAAACTCCTCCTTACTCAGTGCCGATTTTCATGGTGCGGATGATTTCCGACCAGCGCTCGTGGTCCGCCCGCATCATCGCCGACAGTTGCTCGGGCGTGCTGCCGGCGGGTTCCGCCCCGCCGGCGAGGATGCGCTCGGCTCCATACGGCGACTTGATGATCGCCGCCACTGCCTCGTTGATGGCGCGGACCACGTTCCGCGGCGTGCCAACCGGCACGATCATCCCGTTCCAGCCGTTCGTCGAGAATCCGGGAACGCCGGATTCGGCGATCGTCGGCACCTCCGGCATCAAGGCGATGCGCTTCGCGTCGGTGCTCGCGAGCAGCCTCAACCTGCCTGACTTGATGTGCGGCACCGCGGGGAGGGGATTGACGACCATGACGTGGACCTGGCCGGCGAGCGTATCGGCCAGTGCGGGACCGGTGCCTTTGTAGTTCACGTAGAGCATCTCCATGCCGGTCATGCGCTTGAGCAGCTCGCCGGAGAGATGTCCCATGCCGCCCAGTCCGGACGAAGTGTAATTGAGCGGTCGCGTCTTGCTGAGCGCCACCAGTTCACGCACTGATTGCGCCGGCACCGAAGGATGGATGACCAGCAGGTAGGATTGCGACGCGGTCTGCACCACGCCGGTGAAATCCTTGATGGTGTCGTACGGAAACTGCTTGTAGACCAGGGGCGCCGTGATGAACTCGACCGAAATCATCGCCAGGGTGTAGCCGTCCGGGGCCGCCTTCGCCACGATCTGGGTACCCACGATGCCGCTCGCGCCCGGGCGATTGTCCACGATCACCGGCACGCCCCAGCGCTCGTTCAACGGTTGCGAGACCATGCGAGCAATGAAATCGAGCCCGCCCCCGGGCGAGTATGGTACGACGATGCGCACCGGCTTGGAGGGGTAACCGGTGGCAGATTGCCCCGCCCTGATTTGTGCGGTCGCGTCGAGCATTCCCCCGCTCAGCCCGGCGAAAACAAGAATAGCGGGCAGCAGGCGTTGGCACATGATCATCCTGTACTCCTCGTTGCGTGTGGCGTTGCGCGCGTTTCGGGTTGATCGCTACCGGATGCTACTGTAGAGTTTGCCGGGATTGTATCCGAATTCGATAAAGATTTTGTCGGACTTGGTTCCGCCAAAATCCCGGGAGAACACGATGGCCGGCGACAACGGGGCTTCCCAGGCGAAGAGGGTCGCGCACTACGGCGACCTGAGGGGGTGGATCGAGCAGGTGGAGAAATTCGGCGAACTGCTGCGGGTAAGCGGCGCCCACTGGGACGCCGAGATGGGCGCGATCACCCACATGCTGACCGAGAAGAGCCGCGGCAACGCCCCAGCCATCCTGTTCGACGACATACCGGGCTACCCGAAAGGCTTTCGCACGCTCTACGGTCATTTCTCCTCGGTGCGCCGCGTGGCGCTCACGCTCGGCCTGCCGCTCGCATACGAGCGCAAGGTGGACATCGTCAGGAAATATTACGAGCGGATACAGGGCATGAAGCCGCTGCCGCCGCGCTATGTGAAGAGCGGGCCGATACTGGAGAACGTGGTCGAGGGCGCCGCGGTGGACGTGCTCAAGTTCCCGGTGCCCCGGCACCACGAGCAGGACACGGCGCGTTACATCGGCACGGCGAATTGCGTCATCACGCAGGATCCGGATGCAGGCTGGTTCAACCTCGGCTGCTATCGCAACCAGGTCTACGACGGCAGGACCATCGGCTGCCAGATCACCGAGGGCAAGCACGGCCGCATCCACCGCGACAAGTACTTCGAGCGCGGGCAGTCGATGAAGGTGGTGGTGCTGGTGGGCCAGGACCCGCTGCTCTTCATGCTGGCGGCGAGCCCGCTGCCCGAGGGCATCAGCGAACTCGATTTCGCCGGCGGGCTGCGCGGCGAGCCGGTGGACGTCGTGCGCGGGCCCTACACGGGCTTCCCGATTCCAGCGCACGCCGAGATCGCGATCGAAGCCGAAGCGGTACCCGGAAAGGTCAGGGACGAAGGGCCCTTCGGCGAGTGGATGGGATACTACTCCGACGATACCGTGCCTCGGCCGTACCTGGACGTGAAGACGATCCTCTACCGGAACAACCCGATCCTCACCTGCGCCCCGCAGCACAAGCCGGTGGACGAGACGGGGTTGCTCAAGGGAATCGCCGGCTCCGCCCAAATCTGGCGAGCGCTCGAAGCCTCCGGATTACCCGACATCCTCGGCGTGTGGAACCACGAAGGCGGGCCGGCCACGCGCTTCACCGTGATCCAGATCAAGCAGCGCTATCCGGGGCACGCGCGCAACGTGCTGCACGTCGCGTCGAACTGCCAGGGCGGGGCTTACGCCGGCAAGTGGACGGTG
>JBGQGU010000531.1:0-2741 GCA_041497655.1 Gammaproteobacteria bacterium | reverse complement strand
CTGATCCGCGAAGACTACGAGCGGATGGGAAAGCTGGTGAAGCTGGCGGGCATCAAGCCCGAGTGATGGGTGACGAGTGTCGGGTGTCGGGTGTCGAGTGGAAACACTTATTTCTCATGTCCGCAAGAGCTTTTTCCCTCGACACTCATTCCTCGACACTCCCCCTCATCCCCGCCAGTTGTCGGCGGCGCCGTGCTTGCTAATGGCGGCTTCGAGGCGCGGCGTTGAGCGTACGGCGGCGTAGCGCACCGCCCCACCCTTTCGCACCGTCCAGTGGTAGTCCACGCCTCGCGGCACGTGGATGACGTCGCCGGTCCCGACTCTCCGCTTCTTCGTTCCCACGCGCGCATCGAGCCCGCCGGCGATCACGTACACGAACATCTCATGGTCCGCTCGCTTCGCCTCCGAGACATGGCCCGGCGGTGATTCGACGAAGCCGAACCTGATGTGCGTGCCCTCGACCCAGCGCTCGCAGTGCCCCGACGCGGGCGGCGCATCGAGGGATTCGATCATCGGGTAGTAGCAGTTGCCCAGGCCCTCGATGATCGCTTGCGACTTCCCTGGTTCCTTTTTTCCGCCGGGATACTTGCCGGCCTTGACGGCGCGCTGGACCTGGGTCGCGGAGAGCGCCTTCTCGGGCAGCGCCTCGTCGGCGGCCGCACCGATCAGCGTCCAGGTGCGGTCCTTGATGTAGAGGTACTTCAGGTCGCCATCTTCAGTCGCCTTGAAGCCGTGGCGCGCATACGGCGGGAAATGCACCAGCATGCCGGGCTCCACGATGCGCCGGTCCTTGCCCACGATGCAGTCCACCTTGCCGCGCAGAGGGAAAGCGAGGAGCTCGTTCGGATGGTAATGCAGCTCGGCTCCGGTGCCCGCTTTCTTGGTGACCATGCGGAAATACAGGGTCTCGCCTTCGATCACCGGGCCCTCCGCGGTGGAGAGATGCGGGTTGAAGCGGTAGGATTTGAAATCCTCGAAGCGGTGGAACGACAAGGGATGGTCCTTCACTGCCAACCTGTGTGTCGGAGACAGTTTATTGGATACACTAGGATTCTGTCGAACCTCCGTCCGACAGAATCCTTGAGCAGCACCATTTAAACGAGAAATAGGCAGAAGACCTCTCTATCCTGGACTTCCCCATGACTGATGAACTTTGCTTTTTGACGATCGCACAGTCAGCTGAGTTGCTCCGCGCGCGCAAGCTCTCGCCCGTGGAGCTCGCGCAGGCGCACCTGAAGCGCATCGCTGAGCTGGACCCGCAACTGAACGCCTATGTCACGGTCACGGCCGATCTCGCGCTCGAGCAGGCGCGCCGCGCGGAGCAGGACATCGTAAAAGGAAACTACCGCGGCCCGCTGCACGGCATCCCGTTCGGGCTGAAGGACATCTACAACACGCGCGGCATTCTCACCACCGCCGGCTCCCGGGTCTGCAGCAGCAATGTTCCGGACGAAGACGCGACGACGGTCAGGAAGCTCTACGCCGCCGGCGCGGTGCTGCTCGGCAAGCACGCAACCCACGAGTTCGCCCACGGCGGGCCCTCGTTCGACCTGCCATGGCCGCCGGCGCGCAACCCATGGCACCTCGAGCATTTCACCGGCGGCTCGAGCTCGGGCTCGGGTTCGGCGATCGCCGCGGGAATCGCCCCGTTCGCGCTCGGCTCCGACACTGGCGGCTCGATCCGCGGCCCGGCATCGTACTGCGGCCTCGTGGGACTGATGCCGACCTACGGCCTGGTGAGCCGCGCCGGCGTCATTCCCAACTCGTTCACCTTCGACCATTGCGGGCCGATGACCTGGACCGTGGAGGATTGCGCGCTCGTGCTGCAGGCGATCGCCGGCCACGATCCGGCGGACGCGGGGAGCATCGAGGCCGCGATACCCGATTACCGCGCCGCGCTCCCGGGCGGCATCCGCGGCATGAGGATCGGCGTGCTGCGCCACTACTGGGAGCAGGACCTGCCCGCGCACGAGGACTTGAGGCGCGCGATGGAGGACGCGATCGAAGTCTTCCGCGGGCTCGGCGCGAAAGTCGAGGACTGCCGGGCGCGGCCGATGATGGACTCGCTCGACGTCAAGGTGATCATCGCCGAGAGCGAGCTGTTCTCGATCCATTACCGCGAGCTCGTCGCGCGCCCCGGCGATTTCGGCCGCGACTTCCTGGGCCGCATCCTGCCCGCCTGCCTGTTCCAGGCCGCCGATTACGTCGCCGCCTCGCGCGAGCACCGCCGCATCATCGCGGAGGCCCGGTTGTTATACGAGAAGCACGACGTGCTGCTCACGGCGGGCTTCGGGCCGGCGCCGCGGCTCGACGCGCACCGCACGCTCAATTTCTGGCAGAGGTCCAACGTGTTCACGCCCTCGAACGTCACCGCTGGCCCCGCGCTGGAACTCTGCATCGGCTTCTCGGGAACCAACCTGCCGCTCGGGATGCAAATCATCGGCCGGCCGTTCGACGAGGCGACGGTGCTGAGAGCGGGCCACGCCTACGAGCGGGCGACCACCTCGCGCTCCCGGCGCCCGCAGCTTGCGCCGGGGACCAAACAGCCACCGGTAACGCCGAAGCGCAACGAGCCGGATGCCTCGGGCGTAGACGCCGCGACGCAAGCCCTCGTCCTCGAGACGGCGGCGCGCGCAGGTCTGAGGCTCAACGAGCGCCAGCGGACGATCCTGCTCGAGACCGCCCCGTACGCGCTCGCCATGGCCAACCGCATACGCCGCGACCGCAACCGGTTCGAGGAG
>JBGQGU010000530.1:0-2744 GCA_041497655.1 Gammaproteobacteria bacterium | reverse complement strand
GTAGCGCAGCAGCGTCTTCAGCTCCTCCATCATCTCGACGAACACCGGATCGAGGTAGCCGATCGCGGGCTGGCTCATCGTGGTGAGGACGCGCGGATGGATCTCGGTCGGGCCGGGGCCCATGAGCGTCCTTTGCGGCGGGTGGAACGAGCTGATGCGTTTGGCGGGCGCGAAATCGTTCATGAGGTCCTTCCCTGTTAGCGGTGAACCGAAAAGGCTTTCCCCGTCCGGCCGGGATTTCATCCGGAGCGGTTTCCTGGCAGTGGCTTCGTTGAGAACTTCGATGGCGGCAATCTGGCCGGAGGTGAGCGCCTCCACTTCCGTTGCCCAGCGCGCGGGCACGTAGCCCGACTTGACCCAGTTGTTGACTACCGCGCGGTCGAGCCGCAGCTGGCGCGCGACTTCCGCTTGGCTGCCGAAGAGAGCGACGAGGCGTTCAGCGCAGTTCATGGTAAGAATTTGTCGGGCGTTAGGCCGACAAATTCTTTACGCAAAACCGCCTGGAAGAAAACGACAGACAGGATCACGGGTACGCAAACTCGACCCTGCTCATCTTCCCAGTGGCGCGCCAGGAGAGGCCGTTCGGTCGTTCTCATCATGAATTCTCAGGCGGTTTTGCTCTAAGCAGCCTGTCGGGCTTAACGCTCCGACAGGCTGCTTGGGAGATTACCATGACAAGATTAGTTTGACAAATTAAGATTTCGCTCGTGTCACCCTTGCCAAGATTCATTAAATCTGTTTTAGATCAATATATTGCCTGATACCAATCAGATCGAAATTCTTAATCGAGCCGCATCCCCATACGCCGGATCAGGTTGCCGAGGCGCTCGTACTCCTCGCGCAGATTCTTCTCGTATTGCTCCGGGGTCGTGCCCACCGGCTCCATTCCGATAACGGTCATTCGCGAGACCACGTCGGGGGCCCGCACCGCTTCGTTCACTGCCTGGGAGAGCCTCGCAACGATCTCTCGCCGCGTCCCGCTGGCGACGAACACCCCGAGCGGTGCGGCCATATCGAAGCCGGGCGCCACGGTCTCTGCGATGGTCGGGATTTCGGGCGTAAGGGTGGAGCGTTTCACCAGGCTGTACGCGAGCGCGCGCAGCCGCCCCGTCTTGAGCGCGCCGCTCATCGCTGGATAGCCCAGGAAAGCCGCCATGACCTCGCCGGAGATCATGGCCGGAACCGACTGTCCCGCGCCCCGGTACGGCACATGTGTCATGTTGATCCGGGTGGCGGACTTGAACGCCTCCATGGTGATGTGGTGGATCGAGCCGTTGCCCGAGGAGGCGTAGAGCATCGGCTCCTGTTGCGAGCGCGCCAGAGCAACCAGTTCCCTTGCCGAGCGGGCGGGCACGGACGGGTGCACCACCAGCCACATCGGCACCACGACCGCAAGCGACACGGGAGCGAGATCCCGGAACGGATCGTAGGGAAGAGCCTTGTACAAATGCGGGTTGGTCGTGACGACGCCGCTGTCGCCGATGAAAACGGCGTGCCCGTCGGGCTGCGCTTTCGCGACGACGTCGGCAGCGACGCCGCTGCTCATCCCGGGACGGTTTTCCACGATGAACTGCTGGCCGAGGGATTCGCTGAGCTTCGCCGCAATCATGCGTGCCAGCACGTCCGGGTTGCCTCCCGGAACCAGCCCGACCAGGACGCGCACCGGCTTCTGAGGGTATGCGGCGGGCTGTCCCGATCCCTGGCAAGGCCAGATAACCGCAAGCAGCGCCAATAGCAGCGGAAATCGGTTCATCAAGCCGCCCGCAGCATCAAACCTGGGAGTGTACGCGCAGCAACCCCGGAATGGTTTCCGGCGGCCGGCGGCCGAAGCCGCACTCGGTTGAAATGCCGAAATCGGGGATGTACTTCTCCGCGACCGCGATACGCCGTTTCGTTCCTTCCACGCCATCAGTGTCGTGAATAAGTCCCAGGAACAGTCTTGTCCGGGAATTGAGCTTCAATTCCCTGAGCGGAACGAAATACGCATCGTCGGCCCGATCCGCCGGGACTGGCATGTGGATGTAATCGATGGGCCGGGACAGACGGCCGATCAATTGGTTGTGGACCTGCACCATGTTGGCGGTGCTCTCCGGCTCCTTCCAGTGGCGGCCGCCGTAGCTGCCGTAGCACAGGTGCACCCCGAGCTGCGCGTCGCCCGGCACCTGGTTGCAATGAGCGGCGAGGCGCTCGATAACGCCGTTTTTCACGTCATCGAAATGGGCGGGGCGCACGCCCTCCCACTGGCCCATTTCGGTTGATACGTCCCACTGGATCGCGAGGTCATGGTGCGGTATGGCGGCGCAAATCTCCCTCATCTCGCCGATGAGTTGCTCGCGATAGATCGGCTCCACGATCGCATGATGTTCGACGACCATGTGCGCATTGAGGAACGCCGCGGTCGTCGGCAGGGATATCTGGAAACGCAAGTGCTTGGGCACAACGCCCTGGTCGCGCAGCCGACACAACAACCTGTAGGAGTCGATCGCCGCCTCAGGGTAGCCCAGCCTGCCGATGCGTATGTCCTGCGGCCGCGTACCGGCCTTGAGCCGCAGGCGCGGCGGCGGCGGCGCACCGCGCGGCAGCACTCCAGCGCCCTTCCAAGTCCGCGTGCCTTCGGTGGGATGAGTGATGCGGCCGCCGGCGGCCCGCTCCGCGGGGTCGTCCTCGAAAGCGGGATTGTTCTCGATCACGCTGCGCAACCGCGTGACCCACGACGTGCGCGGCCCGGTCTCGCCGTCCGGGAT
>JBGQGU010000529.1:0-2764 GCA_041497655.1 Gammaproteobacteria bacterium | reverse complement strand
CGGGTGCGCCGCCAGCATGTTCGGAAATTTCGAGAGCTGCGTTACGGTCGTGAAGTCGCGGATCGAATCGTACGGCAGCTTGCGCCCCAGGGCGGGGTTTATCGAGAACGACGACGCGACCACCATCAGGGTGTATCCGTCAGGCGCGGCCCTCGCAACGAGTTCAGTGCCGGCGATGCCGCTGGAGCCGGGGCGGTTGTCCACGATCACAGGCTGCTTGAATGCCTCGTTCAATCCCTGCGCGACCAGGCGTGCCGTGAGATCGGTGGAAGCGCCCGGAGATTGCGGCACGATGATCCGGACAGGTTTGGTCGGATAATCGGGTGCGGCCGGACCTTTCTGAGCCACTGAAGCCGCGGTGTACGTGATACCGACCAAACCTGAAAACAGGAAACCAAAAATGGATCGTCGCATGGTATCTCCTCCCGGTTCTGCCGCATGCCTCTCATCGCGCACATGAACAGCATCACAAAAATCACTGTGGCTGGTAGTCACTCCGCGGTGATTTTTGCCGACTGGATAATCTTCGCATACAGCACGGTTTCCTCCCGGACGATCCGCGCAAGTCCTTCCGGACCGCCGACGACAACCTGCGCGCCACGCTTGGCCAGATTTTCCCTGATCTCCCTGTTTTCGCCCACGCGTGCGAAGTCCTTGTGGAGCTTGGCGATGACATCGGGCGGCGTGCCGGCGCGAGTGAAGACGCCCATCCATCCGTCCAGGTCGAACTGCGGAAGGGTCGCCGCAACGCCCGGAACGTCGGGCAATACCGGGGAACCTTTCGCCGCCGACACCGCGATGGGGCGCACCTTCCCGCTCCAGATGTGTGGCAGCACGCCGACGATGTTGGCGAACATAAGGTCGACGCGGCCGCTCAACAGGTCCACGAATGCCGGCGGCGCGCCCTTGTATGGCACGTGATTCATCTTGATGCCGGTCATGGATTGCAGCGTCTCCATGGCCAGGTGCTGCAGGTTGCCGATCCCCGCCGATGCGTAATTGAGCTTGCCGGGGTTGGCCTTGGCCAGCCGGATGAGATCCCCGACGGATTTCACCGGGAGTGACGGGTGCACGACGAGCACCATGGGCGCCGCGACAATCTGCGTCACCGGTGCGAGGTCCCGCTGCGGGTTGTACGGCAGGTCGCGCCTCAGACCGGGGTTGACCGTGATGGGTCCGGCGTTGCCGAGCAGCAGCAGGTAGCCGTCGGGCGCGGATTTCGCGACGACCTCGGCGCCGACGCTGCCGCCGGCGCCACCGCGGTTCTCCACCACCAGCGTCTGGCCCCATATCTCGGTCAGCCGCTGCCCGAACCCCCGCGCCACTTCATCCAGCGGCCCGCCCGCGGGATACGGCACCAGAAGGCGCACGGGCTTGGCAGGGTAAGCCTGCGCCATCGCAACTCGCGCCGGTTCGACAGCGACCAGCAGAACCAGTAATGAGAACATCACGCGCATATCGCATCGCACCGCGTCAGATTCACAGGTCGAATCACGACTCACGAATCACGACTCACGCGTCTACTTAATGGCGAGAGGATTCACCGGTGAGCCAACCGCCCCGGTGACCGGAAGCGCCGGCGCGACAAAGAGGAACTCGTAGCGCTTGTCCTCCGCGCAGTCCCTGGCGAGATCGGCGAGGTAGAAGATCTCGCCCACTGTCAGCCCCATGATGGGGATCGTGATCCAGTGCCAGGGCTGGTTGGTGTCTTCCGTTTCGTTCGGCCGCACCTCCGCGCCCCAGGTGTCGGTGGCGATGCCGGCGATCTCGCGCTTGTGAATCCAGTCCACGGTCTCGAACGCGAGCCCCGCCGCGTCGCCCCCGGAGTAGCCGTCCCAGCTCTTGACGGTCAGGCAGCGCTCGATGTGCCCGGTGCGCACCAACAGGTAATCGCCGCGCCGCACCCTCACGTCCTGCTTCTTCTCGGTGAAATCGAGGATCTCGCTGGTGACGGCAAAGCCGTCGGGCAGCCATTTCTTGCCCATCGCGCGCGCGACGTCGAGCAGCACGCCGCGGCCCACCATCTTCTCCCGCGTCTTCTCGATCCCGCCCTTCAGCGCGCCGCTGGTGGTGACGTTGCGGCAGTCGTAGCCGTTCCACATAGTGTCGTAGTACATGATGTGGCCGAGCCCGTCCCATTGCGTCCCGCACTGCAGCGGCATGATGATGACGTCGTCGGTGCCGCGGATCTTGCGGTGATCGAGCACGCCTGAATAGGCATCGGTACCGGTGCGAGTCATGAGGTGTATCGGGTTGAAGCGCCCGAGCGCCGGGTACTTGGTCTTGCCGCCCTGCGGGCCGAACTGGTCGAACTTGAGCGCGAGCGAGATGACCTTGCCCTTCCTGACCAGCCGCGCCGCGCCGACGATGTCCGCGGCAGTGGTGAAGTTGAGCGTGCCGATCTCGTCGTCCTTGCCCCACCGGCCCCAGTTCTTGTAGCGCTTGGCCGCGCGATGCACGTCCTTGCGCGTGAGCCTGCGATGTTTCTTGTCGCGGGTGTCCTTGAGTTTGAGCCTGACCGCCATGTGGACGTCCTTTTTTCTCGGGATGAGAAGAGGCTCGAAGTCTAGCCAGCGTAGCAGGACTGCGTCAACAAAAGCGTGGGTCGTGATTCGTGGATCGTGATTCGACTCCCCCGCGCATGACAGTCAGCAGGGATATTCCCCTCCTGTCAGAGGAGGGGTGGCGCCGTCCTCTTTTTCCGTCTTCGCGCAGCGAGAGAAGACGGCACAAATCTCCCCTCTCCATTCAAGGGAGAGGGGCG
>JBGQGU010000528.1:0-2765 GCA_041497655.1 Gammaproteobacteria bacterium | reverse complement strand
GCTTGCCCTGCGTCGCCAAAACCGTGACAGCGCAGCGTGTGTTTCATTATGTTAGGCGCTCTTAATGCTTCGGTATTTCTTTCTTCGGGTCCACGAACGGGCGCGACACGACCGTCGCCTTGCACGTCCCGATGCCTGGAATATTCACGGTTAATCTTGTCTGCAATGCTGACTGCGAAGTCGGCAGCATTGCATAGCCGATGTTCTTCTTCAGCCGCGGCGAGTAGAGGGCCGAGGTCACCCGGCCGGCGCCGGACCCGTTTGCGGCCACTGCCCACGGCACGGCGTTCATCTCGATGGGGGGGCCGTCGATCGCGATGCCGGCGAGCTTGCGCTTCACGCCTTGCGCCATGATGCGTTCCAGCGCCGCCCGGCCGATATAGTCCACGCGCTTGCCGGCGTCCACGAGATAGTCGAGCCCGACCTCGTAGACGTTGTTCTCCAGCGTCATGTCGGCGCCCCAGTTAAGGATGCCGGCCTCGACGCGGCGGATGTCGGAGGGGCCGGTCGGGCGGATCTGGTGGGGCCTGCCGGCGTCCATGATCCGCTCCCACAGCGCGTCGCCGCGGCTGCCGTCGCGGAGATAGATCTCGTAGCCCACCTCGCCGGTCCATCCGGTGCGCGCCACCACTACCGGGATACCGTCGAGCTTCGTCTCGAGGAACCAGTAATATCGGAGCTTCGTTACGGCTTCGCCAAAGAGCGTTTGCACGACCTCCTTCGCCTTGGGGCCCTGCACTTGCAATGGCGAGACGTCGGGCTCGGTGATCTTCACGCGCAGCCCCGACTTGAGCGCCACGCCACGCGCCCACAGCAGCACATCGCTGTCGGCGAGCGCGAGCCAGAAGTGGTTCTCACCCAGGCGCAGCAGCACCGGGTCGTTGATGATGCCGCCGTCTTCTGCCGTAATGACCACGTACTTGCATTGGCCGACGGCGCAACGCGAGAGATCGCGCGGTGTCAGCATGTTCGTGAAGGCGAATGCATCGGGACCGGTGATCTCGACCTGCCGCTCGACCGACACATCCCACAATGTCACGTGGTTGAGGAGATGCCAGTACTCTTCCTCGAAGTCCGCGAAGCAGGTCGGGAACAGCATATGGTTGTAGACGGTATAGCCCTTGGCGCCGTGGCGCTGCGTCGCCTCGAAGAAGGGGCTGCGGCGCAGGCGGGCGCCGCGCTGGACGAGGTTCATGTCGAAGGACATAGGCTGAAAAGAGTGACGAGATACGGGTGACAAGGTAGCGCGTCGAGGGGCGGAAGAGGGGCCCCGCTTACGGGGATCTGACCCCCGGTGGCGCGCAGAGCGGCCGAAGCGATCGCGCTGAAAACTTGAGATGGCATTCCTGAGGCCGCAGGGTGACGAATAATGGTGACGGATACCTACAACACCAAGCGTATCAGTACTCGCGTGCATTGCGCACACGGTCCCACCTCTATCAGGCGGTATTTCTTACTAAGAGCCCGTAACAAAATGAGCGGCCCTTTTTTACTCCCCTCCTTTTCAAGGAGGGGTGGATGCGAAGCAGACGGGGTGGTTACGTGGGCACTCCTCGCTCCCACCACCCCGCCCGCTTGCGCGGGCACCCCTCCTCGGGCAGGAGGGGAATTAATTTTGTTACCAGCTCTAAGCGGCGGCGCGGGAAGCGCGCTTTCTCTCGTTCTCGAGCAGCAGCCGCTTGCGGATGCGGATCGACTTCGGGGTGATCTCGACCAGCTCGTCGTCGGCGATGAATTCGACGGCGGATTCCAGCGTGTGCCGGATCGGCGGTGTCAGCAGGATCGCCTCGTCCTTGCCGGCGGCGCGGATGTTGGTGAGCTGCTTGGTCTTGACCGGGTTCACGACGAGATCGTTGTAGCGGCTGTGGAGCCCCACGATCATCCCCTCGTAGAGCGGCTCGCCGGGATCGACGAACATGCGGCCGCGCTCCTGCAGCTTCCACAGTGCGTAGGCGACGGCCTCGCCGCCCTCCGACGATACCAGCACGCCGTTGCGGCGCTCGGTGATCTCCGGCTTCATCGGGGCGTAGTCGTCGAATACGTGGCTCATGACGCCGGTGCCGCGCGTCATGGTGAGAAACTCGGACTGGAAGCCGATCAGGCCCCGCGCCGGGATGCGGTAGTCGAGCCGCACGCGGCCCTTGCCGTCGGGCTGCATGTCCTGAAGCTCGCCGCGGCGGGCGCCGAGCGCTTCCATCACCGCGCCCTGGTTCGTTTCCTCGACGTCGACCGCCAGCATCTCGAACGGCTCGCATTTGACGCCGCTGATTTCCTTGATCAGGACGCGCGGGCGGGAAACCGCCAGCTCGTAGCCTTCGCGGCGCATGTTCTCGAGCAGGATGGTCAAGTGCAGCTCGCCGCGCCCGGACACCTTGAACACGTCCGGGTCGCCGGTGTCCTCGACGCGCAGTGCGACGTTGCTCATGGTCTCGCGCACGAGGCGCTCGCGCAGCTGGCGGCTGGTGACGAACTTGCCGTCGCGCCCGGCGAAGGGCGAAGTGTTGACCTGGAAGTTCATGACGAGCGTGGGCTCGTCCACCTTCAGGAGCGGCAGCGCTTCCGGGCGCTCGGGGTCGGCGAGCGTGACGCCGACGCCGACCTCCTCGATACCGTTGACCAGCACGATATCGCCCGCCTGCGCTTCTTCGGCGAGCACGCGCTCGAGCCCCTTGAACACCAGGACCTGGTTGACCTTGGCGATGATCGGCGCGCTGCCTGGGCCGTGCAGCACCGCCACCTGCTGGCCGGAACGGATCCGGCCGCGG
>JBGQGU010000527.1:0-2766 GCA_041497655.1 Gammaproteobacteria bacterium | reverse complement strand
TACCACCACGATGTTGGGCTGCTCGCCCAGCGTGGTGACCGGCGCGAGGTCCTTCAACGTGTCGTAGGGCAGCCTGGGGTAAAGCACCGCGTTCACCGCAACGCCCATGCTGGCGATGAGCAGCGTGTGACCGTCGGGCCGTGCCTTGGCCACGATGTCGGTGCCGACCGTGCCGCCGGCCCCGCCGCGATTGTCCACCACCACCGGCTGGCCGAGCGCTTCGTTCAACCTGGGGGCAAGCGTGCGCGCGACGAGGTCGACAGCGCCGCCGGGCGCGAAGGGAACGACCACGCGGATCGGGCGCGATGGATACTGCTGCGCAACTGCCGCGGCGTAGACCAGGCTGGCTAGCGCCGTTGCCAGTACAAGACCCGTGCGGCGCCGTCCTTTCCCGTCACTCGTCACTCGTCACTCGACACTTTTTTCAGGCAGTGAGCTGCCTGACCAGCTGGTCGACGTATTTCAGCGTGAGCGCCCGCATCTCATCAGGCCTAAGGTTGCTGACCGGGTGCGGCAGCTCGATGAACGCGTGCCCGTCCATGCCCTGGTTGCGGAACTGGTGCACCGCCGCGTTCCTGAAAATCTGCGTGAGAAACATCGTCGCGGGGATGCCGCGCTTTTCGAACTCCACCGTGTCGTGCACACTGCACAACGTGCAGGACCCTCACCCGCCGAGGGCGGCAGCAGCCACCTGCACCTCATTTGCCATTTCGTTCAGCAGCTCGTCGGTTGCCGGCCGTGAGAAGTATTTCTTGCGCCGGATGATGACTTTCGCGACCCCGTAGCGTTCGCGCAGAGTGTCCGCGACGGTATCCAGGATCACGCCGGCCTGCTCCTTGGTGTTGTCCAGCAGCCCCACCACCTTGCCCGCGAGGTCCATCGGCCGCGGCGCCAGCGCGATCGTCGCCCTCGCCCCGCCGGCGGTGGGATCGATGAATCCAAGATCGGTGGTCATGTCGTTTCCTTATTCAAAAAGCGTGAATCGTGATTCGTGAGTCGTGATTCGACCCGCTAAATCTCGTAGCTACCGTGTACGAAGCGGCTGGTCTCGTTCCAGCCGTGGCACACCGCGGTGATCGGTCCGGTGCCGCCCGCGACGATGAGATGCAGGCGCTGCGGGTCCTTCACGGCCACGATCAGGGCATTATCGTCGTTCGGGTCGATGCCCATCGCGCGCGCCCGCTCGGGACGCCAGTTGCCGCCGCGTTTCAAGCTCGACTGCCGGCGCGCGGCGAGCTTGCTCAGGCGCCCGATCACGTCCGCGCGGTTGAGGCCCGCGTTCGCGCATAGTTTCGCATGCTCCGGGCTCATGGCAACGACCATGTCGGAGACGAACCACATATTCCACGAGCCCGGCGCGGTCATGGCGTCGCCGATGCCGGTAAGCAGCCGCTCCGGCTCCGTGCTGGCATCGTCGAAATGCAGCCGGGGATTTTCCGCCATGGCGCAGGTGATCACGTTGTCATGCGGCGAGTAGCCGCGCGAAACGGCGAGGCTCTCCCACGGGCTCGATGCCATGTTTTCGGTGAGGCAGGCGGTATAGCGTATGGGCGAGCTGAATACGGTCGCGGAGCCGCGTCCCGAGATGCCGCCGCCGAGATTGAGCAGCATCAGCCGGATCGCGCGGCCGATGGTCGCGTTGGCGCGGAATCCCGGCCCGAAGCAGCCGTTGCCGCCGTGCAATCCGATCTTCTCCGCGTACGGACCGTTGACGATCATGAGCGGTGCCACGCCGTGCATGGTGCACTGCACGCCGCCCATGTTGAATTCCTCGCGCAGGATGGTCTTGATGCCGCCGAGCACGACCGGTAGGTACTCCGGCTTGCATCCCGCCATGAGCGCGTGAATCGCGACGCTACGGACTGTCGCGACTTCCCCGGCCGGCGGTATGTGCCCGACCACTTCCTCGGGATCGCGGCGCGTGCCCGCGAGCATCCACCGCACGCGCGCCTCGGTCGGAGTGACGACCGGGAAGCCGTCCGACCACTCCTTCTCGAGAAAGAACTCGAACTCATCTACCACCGCAGCCAACTCGATGCCCTCCTATCGTCTTGGAAGAAGCGTGATTCGTGATTCGACACTTTATTCTTCCTCTGCGTCCTCTGCGTCCTCCGCGGTGAGAGGTTCGGCTCACAACGCAAAGTCGAGCGTGCTGAAGTCCGCCACCTTCTCCGCCTCCGCGAGCTGGGCGAATAACCGCTCCGCCTTCGCCCGGTCGCGGTGCGCGGTGAGCATCAGGAACTTGTCGCGCAATTCGTCGCGCGTGAGCGGCATCGTCGGCGTACCCTTGAAGTCGTGTCCCTCGGCGGTCAGCTCCTTGCCGTTCTTCAGCTTGAGTGTCAACCGGCACGCCGATGACTGGTAGCCGGGCGAGGACTTCAGCAATTCGACCTGCGCGCCCCGCGCGAGTGTACGGATCCTTGCATCGTTGAGGGTCGCCTCGGAGAACGTCCGCGGGTCAAGCGGGTCCTTGTACAACGCGATGGCCACGCTGAATGGCACGCTGTACTGCATCATCGCGAGGTCGCGCGGCTCGTTGATGGCGTGCTGCGTCACAGTCTTCTCGCCAGCGGCGATGGCGATCGCGGCGACATCATCTCCGGACAGCTTGTGCTTCTGCTTGAGATCGAGCGCCAGCGTCACCGGCACCTGCGCGGTCGCATGACACGCATAGCGCTTGATCTTGGTCTTCATCACTTGCCAGACAGCGCCCAGATCCTTCGTCAAGCGCGCCGGCTGCGCGTCCCGGCAGAACACGTTGAGAAC
>JBGQGU010000526.1:0-2769 GCA_041497655.1 Gammaproteobacteria bacterium | reverse complement strand
TCGGGCTCGTAGCCGGGGTCCTCGAGGATGCCTCCCTCGTAGGAGACGTGCAGCAGGTTGGCGTCCATGGAATACGGCGCGCCGCCGCCTTTCTTCTTTTTTCCCTCGACCGGGATGTCATGCGCTTCGGCATATTCCAGAAGTTTCTCGCGCGAGGTGAGGTCCCATTCCCGCCACGGCGCGATCACGCGGATCCCGGGGTCGAGCGCGTAATAGGCGAGCTCGAAGCGCACCTGGTCGTTGCCCTTGCCGGTGGCGCCGTGCGCGACTGCGTCCGCGCCGACCCGGTGCGCGATCTCGATCTGGCGCTTGGCGATCAACGGCCGCGCGATCGAGGTGCCGAGCAGGTACTCGCCCTCGTACTGGGCGTTGGCCCGGAACATGGGGAAGACGAAGTCGCGCACGAATTCCTCGCGCAGGTCGTCGACGAAGATCCGCCTGACGCCGAATTGCCGGGCCTTTCTCCGCGCCGGCGCGAGCTCCTCGCCCTGGCCGATGTCGGCGGTGAAGGTCACCACCTCGCAGCGGTAGGTGTCCTGCAGCCATTTCAGGATCACCGAGGTGTCGAGCCCGCCGGAGTAGGCAAGCACTACTTTCTTGATTCTGCCCATTTTTCAGTCACGAACGGTTAACGTTTCTGCATCACAATAACAGTTTTGAGTGTTTAGTTTTGAGTGTTGAATGAAAACCGACCGCAGGTATCGTCATACAACTCAAAACTCAAAACTCAAAATTCAGCACTCGGTTACGTTGACCAGAGGTCGCCCTGGGTCTTGACCCGCCCGAGGAGCAGATATTCCATCAGGGCCTTCTGGGTATGGAGCCGGTTCTCGGCTTCGTCCCACACCACGCTCTGCGGCCCGTCGATCACGGCGGCGGCCACTTCCTCGCCGCGGTGCGCCGGCAGGCAGTGCATGAAGAGCGCGTCCTTGCGCGCCGCCTTCATCATTTCCCGGTCCACCCGCCATGCCGCGAAGTCGCGCTTGCGCTCGGCGGACTCGGCCTCGTCGCCCATGCTGGTCCAGACGTCGGTGGTGATGAGGTCCGCGCCCTTCGCTGCCTGCATCGGGTCCTCGAATTCCTTGTAGTGACCGGTACCGTGCAGGCCCGCGCGCTCGGGTTCGACCTCGTAGCCGGGCGGAGTGGATACGTGCACGTTGAAGTCGAACACCTCCGCCGCCTGCAGCCAGGTGTTGCAGACATTGTTCGAGTCCCCGATCCAGGCCACCGTCTTGCCGCGGATCGAGCCGCGCTGCTCGAGGTAGGTGTAGAGGTCGCCGAGGATCTGGCACGGGTGGTACTCGTTGGTGAGGCCGTTCACCACGGGCACCCGCGAGTGCTCGGAGAAGCGCTCGATGATCGCCTGTTCAAAGGTACGGATCATGACAATGTCCACCATGCGCGTGATGACGCGCGCCACGTCCTCGATCGGCTCGCCCCGGCCCATCTGGGTGTCTTGCGTCATAAGCGTGATCACCGCGCCGCCGAGCTGGCGCATGCCGGCCTCGAACGACACCCGTGTGCGCGTCGATTGCTTCTCGAACACCATGGCGAGGGTGCGATCAAGCAACGGCTGGTAGGGCACGTAGCGCTTGAACATGTCCTTGATCCAGCGCGTGCGCTCGAACAGGTACTCGTACTCCTCGCGGGAGAAGTCCCTGAATTGGAGAAAATGCCTGACGGCCACGGGCGATGCTCCGGTTTTGCTTTTAGCAGCCTGTCACAGCGTCAAGTCCGACAGGCTGCTAAGCCGGCTGGGCAGCTGGCTGCGGCGCGCGTTGCCGGTCGAGAAAATCGGTGACGAGGGGGACGAGCGTGGCCAGCAGCAGTTCGGCCTCCTCGCGCTTGAAGGTGAGCGGCGGCAGCAGCCGGATCACGTTGTCCACCGTGACGTTGATGAGCACCCCGCGCTCGAGCCCCTGTTGCACCAGCTCGCCGCAGGCGTACTCGAGCTCGATGCCGATCATCAAGCCCTTGCCGCGTATTTCCTTGACTCCTTTCAGTCCGCCGATCCGCCTGGCGAGCCCGGCCTGGATGAAGTCGCCGATCCTGACGGCATTCTCCATCAGCCCCTCTTCCTCGATGATGGCGAGCGTGGCCAACGCCGCGGCGCAGGCGAGCGGGTTGCCGCCAAAGGTCGAGCCGTGGTTTCCGGGCTTGAACAGCTCCGCGGCAGGGCCGGCCGCGAGGCAGGCGCCGATCGGAAAGCCGTTGCCCAGCCCCTTGGCGAGCGGCATCACGTCCGGTCTCACGCCGGAGTGCTGGAACGCGAACCACTTGCCGGTGCGCCCCATGCCGCTCTGCACCTCATCGAGCATGAGCAGCCACCCCTGCGCATCGCAGATCTCGCGCAGGCCGCTGAGATAGTCGTCATGGCAGACATTGACGCCGCCCTCGCCCTGCAGGAGCTCCACCAGTATCGCCACCACGCTGCGATTCGCCTCGGCAACGCGCCTCATGGCTTCGAGGTCGTCGAAGGGCACGCGCACGAAGCCGGCGAGCAGCGGCTCGAACCCCGCCTGCACCTTGCGGCTGCCGGTGGCGGAGAGCGTGGCGATGGTGCGGCCGTGGAAGGCCTTCTCCAGCACCACGATGGCCGGGGCCTCGACGTTTTTCTTGTGGCCGTAGAGACGCGCCAGCTTGATCGCCGCCTCGTTCGCCTCGCAGCCGGAGTTGCAGAAGAACACGTTGTCCATGCCCGAAATGGCGGCCAGCCGGTCGGCGAGCTTCTCCTGCAGCGTGATCTGGTAGAGATTGGAGGTGTGCACG
>JBGQGU010000525.1:0-2770 GCA_041497655.1 Gammaproteobacteria bacterium | reverse complement strand
GCCGATGACTTTCAGGCCGAGCTGCTTCGCCGCCCGGACCGCCGCCTGCCCGAGGTCGCCCAGCCCGACGACGAGCGCAGTCTTGCCGATGATGCTGGGCGAGAACACCTGCTGCCAGCGGCACGCGTGCTGGTTGGCGAGGATCTCCGCCATGCGCGTGTTGAGCATCGTGTAGGCCATGCGCAGGTACTGCTCCGCCTTCACGCCGTGCACGCCGTGGTTGTTGGTGATGAGGACGCCCGGCGGCAGCCAGTCGAGCGGCAGGAACCGGTCCACGCCGGCCATGGTGACGTGTATCCACTTGAGCCGCGGGGCGCGCTCAGCGAGCCGCTCGAGGCGGGTGCGGATACCGATCAGGAAGTCGGCTTCCCCGAGCGCATCGTCGAGGGTCGTGCCGTCCCAGCCGATGCTGGCTTCGAGGCGTCGCGCAAGCGCGCGGTGCCGGGCGCAGGCCGCCGACCAGCGCTCCGCGGTGAGGTGGTACACCTCGGGCCTGGCACGCAGGTTCTCGATGTGAACGCGGATTTTTCGCATCGGCGTGCGAAAAATTAATCCGTCTTTGCCGGAGGCTTGGCGGCGAATGCAGAACCTTTCAGGCACATGCGGCCACGCGCGTCCTGCCACAGCTTCTCGTCGGCGTGGAGCTTGCCGAGCGCCCGCGCGACCGTTTGGAATTCAAAATCGCCGAAGTGTTGGGCTATCTCCTGATAGTACTTCGGTTCAGTTTCGATCAGCTTGATGATCTCCTTCGCAAGCTTAACCACCGCGCTCTCATTATGGCCGGCCGTTTTCGGCCGGCCATCGGCCTTGCCCTTGACGTAGTCGCCGATCTTCGCGCGGTCGGCGTAGGCGTAGGCGATGCGCTCGAAGCGCTCGCGCGGGATGCCTTCTCCAATGGTGGCGTCGACGCCCACCTTGGCGCCGGTCGGCACGACCCCGGGAGGCGTCACCGGCAGGCTGGGGTCGAGCGGCTTCGCGCGCGCGCCGGGAATGATCACCACGTCCTTGTCGCCCTGCACGCGGGTGGCGATCGCCCATTCCACGTCCATCGCGTTGTGCACGTCGATGTCGTCGTCCACCACCACCACGTGCTTGATGTCCTGCGCGGTCAGCGCGGCGAGCAGGGCGTTCTTGCCTTCGCCCGCTTGTTTCTTGATCGAGATGATGGCGTGCCAGAAGCCGCAGCCGCCGAGCGTGACGTTGATGTCCTTCACCTGTATGCCCGCAGTCCTCAGCGCGCCGCGGAGCGACGTGTAGCGCGTCGGCGCGGCGAGCCAGGTGTTTTCCCACGGCATGTGCAGGGCGTAATAGACCGGGTCCTTGCGCTGGGTGATCGCCTTCACCCTCACCAGCGGGTTCCAGTGAAGCCCTCCCATCAGGCGCGTGAACTCGCCGAACCGGCCCTCGGGCCAGGTCCAGCCGGTGGGCAGGATCTCCGCCTCCAGCACGATCTCGGCATCGGCGAGGCACGGCATGTCGATCGTCTCGCACTGGGTGAGCTCGACCGGCGCGCCGCGGATGCCGCCGGCGATCGCCATCTCGTCGACGCCCAGCGGCGCCCGGAAGCCCGAGCCCATGATCTCGAAGGGGTGGGTGCCGATCGAGATCGAGATCGGGCACGGGCGGCCCGCTTCATAGGCGCGGCTCGCGAAGAGGCGCATGTTGTTCGGGGTCACGATGTCGATTCCGGTCAGGTTCTTCTCCTTGACCAGGAAGCGGTAGATGCCGGAGTTCATGCCGAGCTCGGGATCGCGCGCGATCACCACGCCCGCGGTGATCATCGGGCCGCCGTCGTAGATCGAGCACATCGGTATCGGCAGCCGGTACAAGTCGACCTCGTCGCCGACCTGGATCACTTGCTTGTTGGGCGCGGACTCGACGAATGTTGGGGGAATCGGGTGATCTATGCCTTGCTGGAGCTTGTACTCGATCTCGGAATAATTGTTACAGCCCATCGAGAGCACGGCCCGTTTCTGGGTGCGGATGATGCCCGAGACGACGGGCATGTCGTAGCCGATGACGTCGTGGAAGTAGAGCCCGGTGTCCGACTGGTCCACCAGCGTCGCGATATGGCGGATGTCCACCGGCTGCTCGATGTCGGTGAGCTCCTTCTCCCGGCGCAGCCGGTCCAGGAACTGCCGGAAGCTCTCGTGCTTCACATCGAGCTTTTCCATCTTCATCGTGATTGGGCGGGTTCGCTGTTCACCGGGACCGTGCCCTTGAAGCCTTTCCAGCGCGTGATGCGGCTGTGCTCGACGCCGAAAAGGTCGAGGACGCGCCCCACCGTATGATTGACCAGGTCGTCCACGGACTTCGCGCGACTGTAGAAGGCCGGCACCGGCGGATAGACGATGCCGCCCATCTCGGTCACCTGCACCATGTTGCGCAGGTGCGCGAGGTTGAGCGGCGCCTCCCGGACGACGAGCACCAGCCGCCGCCGTTCCTTGAGGATCACGTCCGCCGCGCGCGAGACGAGGTTGTCCGAGAAGCCGAGCGCCACGGCGGCGAGCGTTTTCATCGAGCAGGGGGCGATCACCATGCCGTGCGTGACGAACGAGCCGCTCGCGATCGAGGCTCCGACGTCGCGCACGTTGTGCGTCACGTCAGCGAGCTTCGCGAGGTCCTTGCGCGTGAGCTTGAGGTCGTACCACGCGTTCAACGCGCCGGCGTCGGACACGATGAGGTGCGTTTCCCAGCCGCCGATCGCGCGCAGCGTCTCCAGGATGCGCACGCAGTAGATCGAGCCGGTCGCGCCGGTCATGGCGACGAT
>JBGQGU010000524.1:0-2815 GCA_041497655.1 Gammaproteobacteria bacterium | reverse complement strand
GCGCGCCGGGCTCGGCTCGAGCTCGTCGTTCACCGTCGGGCTGATCAACGCCGTGATGGCATTGCGGGGCAAGTACATCTCCAAGGAGGAGCTCGCCAGCCAGGCGATCCACGTGGAGCAGAAGGTGATCCAGGAGAACGTAGGTTCCCAGGACCAGATCTCCGCGGCATTCGGCGGCTTGAATCGCATCGAGTTCCGCCAGGATGGCTCCTTCGACGTTGCGCCCATCATCCTGCCCAAGGAAAGGCTTGCTGTTCTCCAGAGCCATCTCATGCTGTGCTTCACCGGCCTCTCGCGCATCGCCTCCGAAGTCGCCAAGTCCACGATCGAAAACCTCGACCATCGCGAAAGGGAGCTCAAGCTGATGAAAGGGCTGGTGGACCAGGCCGTTTCGGTGCTGCAGTCGCGGACCGCCCCCATCGAGGATTTCGGCAAGCTCCTGCACGAGAGCTGGATGTGCAAGCGCCAACTCTCCGACAGGGTGTCCTCCTCCGAGATCGACGCCCTCTATGACACCGCACGCGGGATGGGCGCGATCGGCGGCAAGCTCCTCGGCGCGGGAGGCGGCGGTTTCTTTCTACTCTTCGTGCGCCCGGAACATCAGAAGGAAATGCGGGAAAAGCTCTCCCGCCTGGTCCACGTGCCGTTCCGTTTCGAGAGCGCCGGCAGCCGGGTGGTGCTCTACCAGCCGAGCGGCCTCTGACGAGACAATAAACGGTGAACGGTAAACGGTTAACGGTGAAAAGGCGACACCCCGCCGGGCGATCGGGATTTCCGTTCACTGTTCGCTGTTCACTGTTCACCGATTCCTGAGATGAGCATCCGCTACACATACCAGGGGACGGGATTCAGGGACTGGACGAACCGGGTTGGCCAGTACGACCGCGACTTCCTGCTGCGCCTCTACCGCTCCATGCTGCGCATCCGCATCATCGAGGAGGAGATCGAGAAGCGCTACCACGAGGACCAGATGAAGACGCCGATCCACCTCGTGATCGGCCAGGAGGCGACCTCGGTTGGCTGCTGCGCGGCGCTCACCGACGCTGACCTCCTCTACAGCAGCCACCGCACCCACGGCAACTACCTCGCCAAGGGCGGTGATCTGAAGGCCATGCTCTCGGAGATGTTCTGCCGGGCCAACGGCTGCGCCGGCTCGCGCGGCGGCTCAATGCACTTGATCGACAAGAAAGTGGGCATGGCGGGCACCTCCGCTGTCGTCGGCGGGGCGATCCCCATCGCGACGGGTGCCGCGCTCGCGACGAAGATGCAGAAACTCCCCCGCGTGTGCGTGGTATTCCTCGGCGAGGCCGGCGCCGAGGAAGGCGTCACCTCGGAGAGCCTCAACTTCGCGGCGCTGAAGCAGCTGCCGGTAATCTACTTCTGCGAGAACAACTTCTATTCCGTGCAGTCGCCGCTCGCCACGCGCCAGCACCCGGGCCGCGTCGTCTGGAAATGGGCCGCGACCTACGGCATGCCGGCGGTGCTGGTGGACGGCACCAACGTCCTCGCGGTGTACGAGGCGGCGAAGGAAGCGGTGAAGCGCGCGCGCGAGGGCGGCGGTCCAACCTTCATCGAGGCGCCGGTCTACCGCTTTCGCGCGCACGGCGGCGCGGGCGATGACAGCAAGACCGGCTACCGAGATGTCGCGGAACGCGAAGCCTGGGAACGGATCTGCCCGATCAGGACCTATCACGAGTTCCTGGAGCGCGCCGGATTGCTCACTGCTCAGGCCCGCAAACAAATGGAGCGGGAAATCCTGGACGAGACCCTCGCGGCGTTCGACCACGCGGTGGCGAGCCCCAACCCGGTGGAAGCCGACCTCTACCGCAACGTCTACGCGAGCTGATGCGCAAAGCGATGCACCTTTCACCACTCAGCACTCAGCACTCAGCACTCAGCACTGGGTCACCCGATGCCTTGGGATGAAGGCCTGATCAACCGGCTCGTCTACGAGGCGCCTAACCCCGCCGAGGGGCGCGTGTTGAGCTATCCGAAAGCCATCAACGAGGCGCTCGCCATCGCGCTCCAGCACGACCCCTCGGTGTTCGTGCTCGGGCAAGGCGTGGACGACCCGAGCGCGATGTTCGGGACCACCCGCGGCCTGCAGGAGCAGTTCGGCCCGGAGCGGGTGTTCGACACGCCGCTGTCCGAGGAAGGCATGATGGGGGTCTCGGCCGGCGCGGCGATGAACGGCATGCGCCCAGTGTTCATGCACAACCGGCCGGATTTCATCCTGCTCGCCATGAACCAGCTGGTGACGCATGCCGCCAAGATTCATTTCATGGACAACGGCCAGACCAGCGTGCCGATGGTGGTGTGGGCGGCGATCGGCCGCGGTTGGGGCTCGGGGGCGCAGCACTCGCAGGCCATCCAGGGCATGCTGCTCGGGGTGCCGGGGCTGAAGATCGTGATGCCGAGCACCCCGTTCGACGCCAAGGGCCTGATGCTCTCGGCCATCGAGGACAATAACCCAGTGCTGATCTTCGAGCACCGCTGGCTCATGAGGAAGGACGGGATCGTTCCGGAAGGCTTCTACACCGTGCCGCTCGGCAAGGGCGTCCACCGCAGGCGCGGCAACGATCTCACCATCGCCGGCGCCTCGCACACGCTCGAGCTCGCGCTGCAGGCGGCGAACAAGCTCGCGCAGGAAGGCATCGAGGCGGACGTGATCGACCTGCGCACGGTGAAGCCGCTGGACGAGGCGATCATCGAGGACTCAGTGCGCAAGACCGGGCGGCTCCTTGCGGTGGATACGGCATGGGCGATCGGCGGCGTTTGCGCGGAGTTGGGCTGCCTCGCCGCCGAGAAATGGTTC
>JBGQGU010000523.1:0-2820 GCA_041497655.1 Gammaproteobacteria bacterium | reverse complement strand
TCGGCAGCGGCGAGAGATTGAGGTGGAGCCGGCGCGAATATGCGAGCGTGCCCTCCGATCCCACCAGCAGGTGCGCCATATTGAACGACTCGCCCGACAGCATGTCGAGGTTGTAGCCGCCAACGCGGCGCAGGAGCTTCGGCACGCGATGCTCGATCTCCTCTGCCTCGCGCGCAGCGATGGCGCGGATCTTCTTCACCAGCTCGACGTAGCCCCTCGGCCCGGCAAGCCGTTCGGCGTCGCCCTGCGCCTCGCCGAACGCGTACTCCGAACCGTCGGCAAGCACGGCGTCGATGGCGCGCACGTTGTGCACCATGTTGCCGTAGTGGATGGAGCGCGAGCCGCAGGAGTTATTGCCTGCCATGCCGCCGATCGTCGCCTGCGCGCTGGTCGAAACGTCCACCGGGTACCACAGCCCGTGCGGCCTCAAGTACGCGTTCAACTGGTCGAGCACGACGCCGGGCTGCACGGTGACGGTGCGCGCGTCCCGGTCGAAAGCAACAACCTGGTCTAGGTGCTTGGAATGATCTATGACGAGCGCGGCGCCGACGGTCTGCCCGCACTGCGAGGTGCCGCCGCCGCGCGGCAGAACCGGCACGCCCTCCTCGATCGCGATGCGGAATGCCGTGAGCGCATCTTCTTCGGACTGCGGCACCACCACGCCCACCGGCTCGATCTGGTAGATCGACGCGTCGGTCGAGTAGCGGCCACGTGAGGCGGCGTCGAACAATACCGCGCCCTTGATCTCTCGACGCAGCCGTGTCGCGAGGGCCGGATCACCTGGGGTAACCGAGCGCGCCATGATCAAGAATGCGTGACCTGTTGTGGCGTGACGTGGTGCGGCGTGACATGGTAAGGCGTGACCAAAAAAGCGGGGTTGGTCGAATCACGACTCACGAATCACGATTCACGCTTTCCGCCCTATAATAGCGCAGCTATCGGGGGCGAGACATGAAGCATCAAAGCGGCCGCCATTTCCTGCAGATTCCGGGTCCGACCAACGTGCCGGAGCGCGTGCTGCGCGCGATCGACCACGTCACCGTGGACCACCGCGGGCCGGAATTCCAGGAAATGAGCAAGGAAGTGCTGGCGGGCCTGAAGCACGTCTTCAAGACGAAGAGCCCGGTCGTGATCTTTCCCGCCTCCGGCACCGGCGCGTGGGAGGCGGCGCTCGTCAACACGCTCTCGCCCGGCGACAAGGTGCTCATGGTCGAGACCGGCCACTTCGCGACGCTGTGGCACTCAATGGCCAGGAAACTCGGGCTGCAACCCGAGTTCATAAGAGGTGACTGGAGGCACGGAGCAGACCCCGCCGCAATCGAAGCGCGGCTGGCGCAAGACACGAAGCACGAGATCAAGGCGGTGTGCGTCGTGCACAACGAAACTTCCACCGGCGTCACCTCGCGCATCGGCGAAGCGCGCAAAGCCATCGACCGCGCGAAGCACCCGGCGCTCTACATGGTGGACACCATTTCCTCGCTCGCGTCGATCGACTACCGCCAGGACGAGTGGGGCGTGGACGTGACCGTCGCTGGCTCGCAGAAAGGATTGATGCTCCCGCCCGGGCTTTCGTTCAACGCGGTCTCCGACCGGGCGCTCGCGGCGTCTAAGTCCGCGAAGCTGCCGCGCTCCTACTGGAACTGGGAGGAGATGATCGCTTCCAACAGGGACGGCTGGTTCCCCTACACGCCGGCGACGAACCTGCTCTACGGCCTGCGCGTCGCGCTGAAGATGCTGCTGGAAGAGGAAGGGCTCGAAAACGTCTTCAAGCGCCACGACCGCCACGCCGAGGCGACGCGCCGCGCGGTGCGCGCGTGGGGGCTCGAGATCCTGTGCGCGAACCCCGCCGAGTACTCGAGCTCGCTCACCGCGGTGCTGATGCCGGAGGGTCACAGCGAGATCGCCTTCCGCCAGGTGGTGCTCGACCATTTCAACCTCTCACTCGGCTCCGGGCTGACGAAGCTCCGCGACAAGGTGTTCCGCATCGGCCACCTCGGCGACTTCAACGATCTCATGCTGTGCGGAACCCTGTGTGGGGTGGAAATGGGGTTAGAGCTTGCCCGGGTTCCGCATAAAAAAGGCGGGGCGGATGCGGCGATGGACTACCTCACGCGCGGCGACGCGGCGCAGGCAAAGAGCGGCGCCAAGGCCCGCGCTGCCTGAGCGCCGCGCACTCGCAAGATCGTCACTGGTACTGCGTCACTGGAACAGCGTCACTTAAACGGCGTATCCACGACGATGAAAAAACGCATTATCAGTAACGATTTATCAGTGACGCCCTATCAGTGACCAATATGGCTCTGAAAGACCGCATCGGCGTCGATCTCGGCCGCAAGATCCGCCTCGAGGAAGGCATCGAGTGGGCGGCAAAGAACGGCGTCCGGTTCATCGACGTCCAGCTCGACACCGCGGAGAACGCGCTGACAACCTTCGACGCGAAGCGCTGCACGGCCGTGCGCAAGCAGCTCGACCAGCGTCGCATCAAGCTCGGGCTGCACACCAACTCGGCGGTGAACGTCGCAGAGTATTCGCCTCATGTGTCGGAAGCCGCCACCGATTACCTGAAGAGCTACGTGGACATCTTCCCCAGGCTCGGCGCGAGCTGGATGGTGGTGCACGCGGGCTACCATTTCACGAAGGACAAGGCCATGCGCATGAAAGCCGGACGGGAACGGCTGCAGCGCGTCGTCGCCCACGCCGAGAAAAAGAAGGCGCTGGTCCTGCTCGAGAACCTCAACAAGGAGCCGGAAGACGCCGAGGTGCACTACCTCGCGCATACCGTCGAGGAATGGCAGTACTACTGGGACATCCAGTCGCCCG
>JBGQGU010000522.1:0-2841 GCA_041497655.1 Gammaproteobacteria bacterium | reverse complement strand
CCGACGAAATCCGCGGGGCCGCCCGCCGGGAATGGAATGAGCATCCGGACGGGACGCGCCGGGAACTGCTCTGCGGCGAACGCGGAGGCCGCCCAGCATAACGCGAGCAGCGCGGCAACGGTCACGACGCGCGAGGCGAGCGCTGGGAGGTTTCCGTAATGAGCGGTTTGTGGCGTGATGGCGGTCATGTTCACGCGATCGCGATGGCCTCGATCTCGACGCGCGCTCCCGCCACCAGGCCCGCCGCCTGGAACGTCGTTCGCGCCGGCGGGTCCTTCGGAAAATATCCGCTGAAGACCTCGTTCATCGCCAGGAGCTCCCCGAGGTCGGCTACGTAGATCGTGACCTTCACCACCTTGGCGAGCGAGGAGCCGGCCGCCTCGAGCACGGCCTTCAAGTTCTCGCACACCTGTCGCGTTTCGGCCTTGATCCCACCTTCGGCCAGCCGTCCGGTCCTGGGGTCCATCCCGAGCTGGCCCGAGGCGAACACCCAGTCGCCCGCCTTGATCGCCTGCGAGAGCGGAACCCGCGCCGGGGGCACCTTGTCGGTACGCACAACGCGTCGCTCCATGGTCTCTTCCTCCGCGCGGTAGTTTGACCTGTTCTTGCGCCCTTGGCTAACCCCTGTCGGTACATAACACAATCAAAACACCGCATCTCCAACAAAAACCCCGCCGAAGCGGGGATTCTTATTGAAGCCGGCGATTTCCGTTTCTGTTTAACCGCCGGCGCCGAGCTGCGCAGCCTTTGCCGCGTCGGCGGCGCGCACCCATTCCTCGCGCGTCGATGTCCCGGCAGCGTGCACATCCATCAGGGTGATGACCATGGCAAGCGTATCCGCGTCGAGAGCGGAGACCTCCGCACGCCGGAACTCCCCCTGCTGGTAGGTTAGCGCGGCCAGTATGCGGGTAAGCAGGCGGGATTGCGTAAACGCCGGGTTCTGCTCGATCTTCCTCACCGTGGCGTCGAGCGGATCCCCGACCGGAAGACGGGAACGAAAAAAGCGCGCGACGCGCCGCAGTTCTTCCTGAAACCGCACGGCCGACAGCAGTTCGGTCGCCCCGGGGCGGAAGCTCGTCTCGGCGCCTTGTTCGCTCACGCTGTCACACGCTGTAGCGGTTGGAAACCAGATTGCCGATAGCCAGGCATGCTGCCGCGCTCGTCATGGCGATGTTCATTTTTTCATCACGACTGAAGTAAAGTCAGACTGCACAGCGTACGCAAGGCAACCCGCCGGCTCTGTGCGCTAACGCACATTGCCAACTGCTCCCAGGGCCGCAGCGCGATGAGCTCGCGGCGATTACCCCTTCGCGAACAGGGCGCTTTGTGCGTCAGCGTACATACGGCGGGAGATTCTTGCGGTATCTTCCTGCGTCACGTCGTAGCGCTGCCCTTCCACCCTGAAACGCATCGTGCATATTGCCAACAGCCTGCTTGCTGCCTTGCCCTGCAAGGACTATCAGCGCCTGCTCGCCCGCCTGGAGACCGTCACGCTGACCTTCGGCGAGGTGCTCTATCGTCCCGGGGAGCCGATTCAGCACGTCTACTTTCCGACCGACGCGCTGGTGTCCTTGCTCACGGTGGTAGAGGGACATATGGCTCTGGAAATCGGCCTGGTCGGCCGTGAAGGCATGCTCGGGATTCCACTCGCGCTTGGGACAAATGATTCGCCGGTGCGCGCCCTGGTACAGGGAACAGGCACGGCGTTGCGCATGAAATCCGCGCCCTTCCTCAGCATATTCAGGCAGAGCGCGCCCTTGCAGAGGGAGATCCACCGGTACATCCACGAACGGATGGTTCAAATTACGCAAACCGCAGCCTGCAACCGTTTTCACCTGGTCGAAGCCCGCCTCGCCCGCTGGCTCCTGATGACGCGCGACCGCGTGCAATCGGATCAATTCCGTCTGACGCAGGAGCTTCTCGGCTGCATGCTGGGCGTACTGCGGGTCGCCGTTACCAAGGCCGCCGGCGCCCTGCAGCAACGAAAGCTGATCAGTTACCGCCGGGGCGAAATCAGCATTCTCGACGGGCAAGGCCTCGAAGCAACCGCTTGCCGGTGTTACCAGGTCGTCAAGAATGTGCACGATCGTGCACCAAGCGGGCATTCAAATCGCGAAGAATTGCCGGTCGCCGCGGTGGCTTGATTGAGCGATCACGAAGTTCAACCGAAACACCCCTACGGAGTATCCGCCATGGTCGAGGATCTGAATCTGAAGCCGGGAAAGGCGTTGGACCCGTTCACCGGAAAGCGCGACGCCGGCACGGGCGGGAAACTGCAGAGCAAAGTCACCGTAGACGACTTCCCCGGCGACTTCGCGAAGCTGAAGCTATCGGTCATCAGGCCGGCATTCGAGACCATCGGGAACATGCTGAAAGAGCGTGGGCACGAGATCAACGTCTCCGAGGACGCAGGCGGGAAGATCTCGATTCACATCGTGCCCGCGGGTGCCAAGAAGTCCATCCACCCGTACGACTGGTTCCCCACTCTTTCCTTTTTTGGCGCTCCATTCACCAGAACCATCGGTTTGCACGGCCGCAATGCGCGGCGCAATTCAGAAAGCGCTTCCGGTCCGCGTGGCGAATATAAGCCGTCGCAGGTCAACAAGGAGATCGTGGAAAAGGAATTGATGAAGTTTGTCGGCGAGATCGCCAACTGGTAACGGACCCGCAGACGGGGTCGTTTCCGCCCCCGCGTCGCGTCACTTATACTGATTTGGGCTGACGAGTGCCGTTCCAACCGCACTAAGAGCGCCTAACATAATGAAACACACGCTGCGCGTTTCATTATGTTAGGCGCTCTAAGGCAATTCCGGGCATTCTTCTCGAGACAGTGCCCTCTTT
>JBGQGU010000521.1:0-2845 GCA_041497655.1 Gammaproteobacteria bacterium | reverse complement strand
GCTCGCGCCGGCGCGATTTTCGATGACCAGTTGCTGGCCCAGCCGCTCCGACATCGCGGGGCTGATCAGGCGGGCGATGATGTCGGCCGCTTCGCCGGGCGGGAACGGAATGATGACGCGAACCGGTCTGACCGGATACGGCTGCGCTTGGGAGGAGCCCGGGTAAACGAAAATTCCCACGATCAGTGCAAGCGCACAAAGCATCAGGTTTTTCATGCATGTTCTCCTCAGTACGCCCGGGTGGCGGAAAAATTCAGAAAGAGGGGGCAGTGCCGAAATACTTTCCTCTAGAGCCGGAACTGGCCATAGTTTACTTCATTAGACATTTCGGCTCTGATCCATTTTGGGGTAATCCAGTACCAACGCGGCTATGGCGGCGCATTCGATGCCGAAGGGCAGATAACCCGCGTAGCCCAACGCCGGCATCTCGAAGAGGCGAAACCGGTCCACATAAGGGATGCTGTACTCCCACCGGGCGAGGCTGCCGGTGTTCCACATCTCCCAGAAAAAACCACATACGAGCGCGGCTGCCATGAACCTCCCGATGCCGCGCCAGTCGCCGCTTGCCAGCGGCGCGAGCACCGTATCCCGGCCGCCAAGCGCCTGCAGGCAGATCATGACGAGCACCGGTGAGATCCACACCAGCGGAAACACGTACTCGCGGAAGACGCCGAGCGCGGCGAGCGACAAAGTGGTGAGGGCGAGCACCGCAGCGGCTGCGAGCTTCGGGCGCGGGACGCGCAGCGGATGCCAGCGCGCGAAGGCGGCGTTGAGACGCGGGAAGGTGCCGAGCCATTCCGCGGTGCTCGTCACCGCCGGCAGCACGGTGGAAAAGGCGAGCGTCGCGAAGAACGTGTACTCGAGCGCATCGAAATCCTCGATACCGGTGTAGCGCCAGTTTGCGACGAAGCGGTTCAGGTACTCGAAAAACCACCAGAAGAGCGCGCTCAATGGAAAGAGTGCGGCAAGACGCGCAGGCTCCCGGATTAGCAAGCAGTTTCCCGCACGCTGCATCGTGAGGGCATTGACGAAGCCGATGTAACCGAGCCAGAGCGGTGTGAACGTGTGTTGCTGGAAGGGTTCGAACCAGGGAAAGCGCATCCAGGCGAGCGTCCAGCTCGCAGCGAGCCAGAGCAGTGCCGCCCAACCCCAGTTCGGGAAAGCGATCCGACTTATCGCAGGACCGGACGCGGAGGGCGGCGCGTTCAGGAGCCGCCAGACAAACGGCGCGACGGCCGCCACGACAAACGCCGCAAGCAGCCAGAAGGCGGTCCATGAGAACCCAGCCGCTACTCCGAGAGCGGGCCGTGGTGGGAGCTCCAGGTACTCGTCGAGCGGTTGCCCTGTCAGCCAGACTCCGGCGAGCGGGGCGCCCACGAGTATCAGTCCCGTGATCCCCACCAGCAGCGGCGTGCTCGGCCCTGGCGCGGGCTCGATGGCGATGTTCACTATCCCTGTCGCACGGCGATCAGTCAGCCTTGAGACCCGCGTCGTTGGCCACTTTGGTCCAGCGCTTCAGCTCGGCGTAGTACGCGGCCGTGAACGCCTTGACCGCGAGTCCGGTCGGATCCATATCCTGCTGCTCGATCTTCGGTCTCAATTCGGTACTGTGGACCGCCTTGACGAATTCCGCGTTTACTCGGGTTAGTACCGCCGCAGGAGTGCCTGCGGGCGCGAACACACCCTGCCAGGTCGTCACCACGAACCCGGGAAGTCCCGATTCTTCCAGCGTGCGCAGCTCCGGCAGCGACTGGATGCGTTTCGATCCGGTGACGGCGAGCGCCCGCAACCTGCCGTCCCTGACGTGAGGCACGGCGGTGAGGACGGCGCCCATCAGAAACTGGACTCGCCCGGCGATGGTGTCCAGCAGCGACGGTGCCGTGCCTTTGTAGGGCACGTGCTGCGTCTGGATGCCGGTGCGTTGCGAGAACAGCACGGCGGCGAGATGCGTGCTCGTGCCTGACCCGGAGGAACCATAGTTGAGCTGGCCCGGGCGCGCCTTTGCGTAATCGATGAATGCCTGCACTGACTGCACGGGCAGGGACGGATGGACCACGAATATGAGGCAGCCCGCGCCGATTTCCGTGACCGGCGCCAGATCCTTGAGTGGATCGTAGCCGAGCTTCGAATACAGTCCCGGGGAGAGCGCGATCGCATTCGACGAATAGAGCAGCGTGTGGCCGTCGGGGTTTGCCTTCGCCAGGATTTCGACGGCGATGTTGCCGGCCGCGCCCGGACGGTTGTCGATCACGATCCGTTGGCCTACCTGGCCCGCGACCGTATCGCTCACGATGCGGGCGACCACATCGGTGGGACCGCCCGGCGGGAACCCGACCAGCATGCGGATCGGCTTGTTCGGCCAGGCTTGCGCATGGCAGACGGCGCACGCGGCGGTAACATAGATCGCGACACCGAGCGCTGCAAACGTCACTTTTGAAGTCATTCCGGTTTCCTCCACTGGCGTAGCGCACTCCATCCGAGTCGCGTCCCCTTCCTGATCCCGGCACGACGGGGCATTATAAGCAAAATCGAAGTCTGACCTTGACTGTCATTGTCTCTTTATTCAGCATTTCAACATTTCCATCCAGCTTTGCCTCAAAACATCACGCGTTGACGGAAATGGTTGATTGCCCTTTGCGCTGGAACCGCGTATAAGAATATCAGGCGTTTAGTTTCCTCTCCTTGGGCCCGTTTCTTTCCGGGCCGCTCTTGCTGCAGCTTCTCTCAGGGCTTGGGATTAAACATACCCGGGCTTGCCTCCGTCCACCGCTTCATCAAGGGCACTTATGGCCGCCGTCCGAAAGCTGGCGTTTGAAATTACCGGCGCGAGCTGGTTTGCAATGGC
>JBGQGU010000520.1:0-2864 GCA_041497655.1 Gammaproteobacteria bacterium | reverse complement strand
GGTGCCTGCACGATGTCGCACCAACCGTTCCCATACGACGATATCTGGGAGCCGGTACTGCGGGTCATCGATGCGTTCGGACTGGATCGTTGCATGTGGGGCACCGACTGGACGCGGACGATCGGCATGCTGAGCTATGAGCAGGGCGTCGCGCCGTTCCGCGACACCAAACGCCTGTCCGAGAACGACAAGGCAGCGCTCATGGGAGGAACCTTGCAGAAAGTCTACAAGTGGTAGCGGGGCGGCGACCCATTGATGCCAAAGAGCCCCAAAACGATTTCAATGTGACGCCTTTGCGTGCACGATGATCTCTCTGTGGGAAGGAGCACGCGCATGATCGTACGGATATATACGGGCCATGACGGCCAAACCCATTTTGAAGATCTCCCTCTACCGGCCGAGGAGAGCCATAACGTTGCGCTTCAGGCGGGTGCCAATCTCGTGTTCCGCTGTTTCCCGGCGGACTATTTCAGCGATTGGCACACCGCGCCCCGGCGACAATACATTTTTATTCTCGCGGGGCAGATGGAAATCGGGATCGGCGATGGCACCGCGCGCCGTTTTGGACCGGGTGATGTAGTCCTCGCCGACGATCTCACAGGCCAGGGCCACACGACGCGCTCGGTGGGAGTTCCCCGCGTCAGTGCCACTGTGCCGGTGGGCGCCTAATGCGAGTCCTGGCCCCCATCCATGCATGAGGACACCCATGGCACTTCGAGGCATCGTGGCATAGGCCGGGAAGGTGCTGGCTCGTCGCCCGGCACCATGACGCACCCCGCGACGCCAGACGGTTCGGTTACACACGAGGAGACTGCGCATGCCAGAGCGTCAACGTATGACGACCCGACTGAAGACCTTGTTTCAACGGCCCGAATTATTTGTCTTAGCCGGCGGAATCAACCCCATTGGTGCGAAGATGGCGGAAGCGCTGGGCTATGACGCCTTCTACATGTCCGGGGGCAATACCTCGGCGCACCAACTGGGCTGGCCCGATTCCGGGACCAGTATGCGCGACATGGTGGACAACGCCCGGAAAATTGTCCTGACCGTGCAGATCCCCGTCTTCGCGGACGCCGACACTGGCTACGGTGATGCGATCAGTACGCATTACACCGTGCGGGAATACATTCAGGCAGGCATCGCTGGCGCCCACATTGAAGACCAGGTTTTTCCGCCGAAATCCGGCCCCCGCCGCCGCTGCATCTCGATTCCGGAGATGGTCGGCAAGCTCCGGGCGGCGATGGATGCCAAACAGGCTCAGGACCCGGACTTCGTGATCATGGCCCGGTGCGACCTCGGCGGCGTGCCGGGCGCCAGCTTTGCGGAGATTATCGAACGCTGCCTGGCCTACAAAGCCGAAGCGAAGGTCGATGTCGTCTGCCCCAATGGCTTGCGCACCTGGGAGGAAATTCAAGAGGCGATCCGCCTCATTCCCGGGCCGGTCGTCCCTCTCATTCCCGCCCACCTGTCGCCGTATCCCTCCTTACAGGCGCAGCAGGATGCCGGGGCCGCCGCGGCCTGGTTCCCCGCGCTGACCACCATGGCAGGCTTGCAGGCTAACTGGGATTTCTTGAGTGATTTTCAGCAGCGCGGCGCATTGGCCCTGGATGCGCTGCGTGCCCAGGCGGCTCAGAGTCCCTGGGGCGTCGCCAGTAATGGCCGCATTCTGGACGAGCCGCGTCTGCGCTCCATGGAGGAGATGTATCTTCCAGACTAAGGCTGGGAGACGCTGCCCGGGCTCTTGGCTGATCTTTGCCCGTAAGCCGGCGTCCGACACAATGGCTCATCGTCGTTGCGGTGCCATGGCGATAACACGGCAACGTTCGTACCGTGTCCGCCGGCGCGCAAGAACCTGGGGCCAGCGGCATGCCTGTCGCTGGCTAGGTGAGAGCACAACGGCCCGCATTGTGGATCAGCGATTCGGTTGAGCGTCCGCTTCCGGCGCATCTTCCTCCTTGCCGCCCATCCCGGCGAAGGTCGGCTTCCCCAACTGACAGCGGCAGTTCAGGCTTGGCGGCCGGAACTGGTCTTCATGCCCATTGCGGTCCTTGCTCAGTACGAGAGGCGGCGGTTGGAAGCGTATTGATCCTCGATCGCAATAAGCGTCGCGCCTCCGTTACCTCAATCCAGCAACCTCCGCGTAGGCCCTCAGCTCCCGCTCCACATCGTAACCGCTGGTCCCGAAGATGATGCCGGTGGCGCCGCGGGCCTCGAACTGGGCGAGACGTTCGCGCAACTCCTCGCGAGTGCCCGTGAAGGTCATCTGTTTGGCGGCGGATACGTCGACGAGTGCGTCATGGCCGTTCGAAATGTCAAGGTTATGACCGCGGTGAATGGAGAGGTGGCGGAATTTCTCGTCCACGCGTTCGACGCTGGCCAGCCACGCTTCGCCGTTCGGCAGCGCTTTCACGCTTTCCGGGTCGGCCGTGTACCTGGAGTGATAGGCGAGCGCGACGAGCGGTTTGACGGCGGTCGAGGCGCGCGGCGAGGTGACGTCCTCTCCATCATCGAGGACCGTGCCGCCGGTCGACACGAGGCAGGTCTCGAACCCTTCGGCCGGGCCGCCTAGGGAAATCAGGCCGTCGGCAATCTCTTTCGCGAGCGCGCGGGCCTTGGGTCCTTGACCCGCCATGTAGACCGGCACGTTGATCGGACGGTCGGGCAACCAGCCGTCGGACGCGAGGATCTGGGCGAGACCGCCGTCGATGTCGGCAATGTCGCCGCGCAGCAATGCCCTGACCTGCGCGATATGCGTGCGCATGCTCGCGATGCTCAAGGGCTTCTTGCCCATCCCCGCACGGCCGGTAAAGCCGGTGCCGAACCCGACCATCAGACGTCCCGGCGCGAGCCCTTCGAGCGTCGCG
>JBGQGU010000519.1:0-2864 GCA_041497655.1 Gammaproteobacteria bacterium | reverse complement strand
TCGATGCTGCAAATCCTGAGCGTCACGCCGTTCGAGAAAGAGTCGTTGATTCATCTGCTTACCGATTCCGCACTCTCCGAAAACATGCACCAAAGCACCAACCAAATGAATCTATTCTGAATTCTGTCGGACACTACTGATCAATCTTGAGTGCTGAGTGCTGAGTCCTGAGTCCTGAGTGCTGAGTGCTAAGTGTCGAGTGAGTGATCGCCTGCTCGCGGAGCGCGAGGCGATGGACATCGACTGGCTCCGGATCGTGCGCGCTGCGGCTGGCTCGAAGCGTAGGACGTGCTCAACACCCGGAGCTTGAGGGAGTTGAGGCCGGTGCTCGCGAAATCGATGGGCCGCTAGCGCGGCGTAGTAGCGCCCGGCGGGCACGCCGCAACGGCGTGAATCGTGAGTCGTGATTCGACCCCTTCTTCCTTCATCCTTCTGCTTTAGGACAGGGATGTCACAATTCCTCGGTATTTGTAATTGAATACCAAGAGTTTGTGACTCCTCTGGGTGAGGTGCCCAGAGGCTGGTTTCGGGCTAGCTCCCCATTACAATTCGTAGGCTATTGACAATAAGTGCCGACGTTTTGTAAAGTCCTGCCATGGCGAGAAAACCCCACAAATCGCAGCGGCAGGGCCGGCTGGCCCTGTCCGGCGTTCTGACCCGTACCCGCGAACTCGAGCGTCAGGGCTACAGCAGGCCGAGCATCCGGAAACTAGCCGAGCGCGGCGTGCTGGAACCGATTTCCCGCGGGCTCTACCGAGTGGCGGAACGGGCGCCCGACGAGCATTTCACGATGCTGGCCGTCACCGCGCGGGTGCCGCGGGCGATCGTGTGCCTGCTGTCGGCGCTCCGTTTCCACGACATCGGGACCCAGTCGCCGCATGAGGTCTGGATCGCCATTGACCGTAAGGCGCGCAAGCCGCGCCTGACCGGTCTGCCGGTCAAGGTGGTGCGGTTCTCGGGCGATGCACTGAGGGCGGGCGTCGAAGAGCGGATGATCGGCGAGCGGAAAGTGCGGATTACGTCGCCTGCCCGCACCGTTGCCGATTGCTTCAAGTACCGCAACAAGACCGGACTCGACGTGGCGCTTGAAGCGCTAAGGGAGACGTGGCGGGGAAAGCGCGCCACGGCCGACGATCTGTGGCGCTACGCCAAGCTCTGCCGCGTCGCCAACGTGATGCGCCCCTACCTCGAAGCTCTGACAGCATGAGCTTACGCGAACCGAAGAACATGGCGGCGTCAGTTCGGGCGAGACTGCTGGAAGTCATGCGCGGACGCGGGGAGGAGTTCGAGCTTACGCTCACCCGCTACGCGTTGGAGCGCCTGTTCTACAGGATTGGCAGGTCCGCCTATCGCAAAAAGTTTGTGCTGAAAGGCGCAATGCTTTTCGCGCTGTGGGGCGTGGAGGACTACCGTGCTACGCGCGACGCCGATTTTCTCATCTATGGCGAGCCGGACCTCGCACACCTGGAGCGGACTTTCCGGGACCTTTGCGCAGTGAAAGTTGAACCCGACGGCCTGGTTTTTCGCGAAGATACGGTGCGAGCCGAAGCCATCCGCGAGCAGAATGACTATGGCGGCGTGCGCGTGACAATGCGTGCACGGCTCGATACCGCCGATATCGCGGTGCAGGTTGATATCGGTTTTGGCGATGCGGTGACACCGGATGCCAAGTGGGAAGAGTTCCCGACACTGCTTGCGCTGCCGGCCCCGAAATTGCAGACCTATCCGCGCGAAACCGTTGTCGCTGAAAAGTATGAGGCGATGGTGCGGTTCGGAATTGCCAACAGCCGTATGAAGGATTTCTACGATGTGTTCATGCTTGCACGAGGGTTCGAGTTTGCCGGTGGCACTCTTTCGGAGGCCATCCGCAACACGTTTGCGCGCCGCGGCACCGCCTTGCCTGAAAACACTCCGACTGCCCTGGCGCCCGAATTCTATGAAGACCGGCAGAAAGTGGCCCAATGGAAAGCGTTCTGCACGCGCGGCCGGTTACGCGAGCCTCAACATGCTCTGAAAGTGGTCTGCGAAACGCTTGGAGGTTTCTTGATGCCGCCCACACAGGCCGCCGCCCGCAAGGCGCGCCTCAACTGGCGCTGGCAAGCGGGCGGGCCGTGGGAAAAGTAGGACTTCCATGATGGTCACCAGTCACCGGGCATTAGCCCTCATCCCTCATCCCTCAAGAAATCGACCCCGGTCGATTTCTTTGCTGCTCGGCGGCTCGCAGGGGCCCCAAGATCAAAATCCGTCACCCGTCAGTCGTCAGTCATCAGACGGCGCGCGCGCCGACGGTCAACGGACTTCGGTGCCTATGACCACGCTAACGCCGGTATCGCCCACCTTCACCGGCGCGCTGAGTCCCTCGAGGTCCCCCGGCTGAGGCGTGGGGCTGCCGCTCTTCGAGATCCGTGCGCCCACGATCACCCGGGGGTGGTCGGAGAGTTTCATGCCGGTTGCCATTGCCATCGTATCGTCCAAAGTAAACGCCGCGGGCAGCTCGCGAACCTGCTTGCGGATGACCGCGAGCGGCATGCGCGGCCCGTCCGCTGCCCTGGCGAAGACGAAGACCGTGTCGGCGGGCGCGACCCTGGGCGCGAGCGCGGGGGCCAGCCGCACCGTGCCGCTCACGGCGCCCGGCGCGGACGCCGCCGCCGGCTTGGGCACCGGCTGGGCTTTCGCCGTGCCGCCGGAGAGCTTCTCGGCATCGGCGATGCTGTCCCGGATCGAGTCCGCCATATCGGAATCCGTCGGCACGACCTCGAGGATTTTCCGCCACTGGGCGATGGCGCCCTTGAAATCCTTCTTCTCGAACGCCACTGTCCCCGCCAGCGCGAGCGCCTTCACGTTCTTCGGGTCCACCTTCAGCG
>JBGQGU010000518.1:0-2872 GCA_041497655.1 Gammaproteobacteria bacterium | reverse complement strand
CGCAGGACGCGGCTTCCGGGCTCGCACGCGGTGCGCCTCGACCGGCCGCCTTACGATTCCGACTTGAAACCGGAATACCGGCACGGCTTCATCTATTCCGATTGCCGCGTGGACGACGCCCGGCTGGTGGTGGCAAACGCGCGGGATGCCGTGGCCCGCGGCGCAAAGGTTCTCCCGCGCACCGAATGCGTCGCGGCGAAGCGCGAAGGCGACCTCTGGCGCGCGCAACTGCGCGGCCGGGACGGCGAGCTGGAGGTGGCGGCACGCGCGATCGTCAACGCCGCGGGCCCGTGGGTGAAATCGGTGCTCAACGAGCGGCTGCGCCAGCCCTCGCGCGACAATGTGCGCTTGGTGAAGGGCAGCCACGTCGTGGTGCCCCGGCTCTACGAAGGCGACCACGCATTCATTCTGCAGAACGACGACCGGCGCATAGTGTTCATGATTCCCTACGAGGAGCGCTACACGCTCATCGGTACCACCGACGTTCCGCACGATGGTGATCCGTCGCGGCCCGAGGCGAGCGCGGCGGAAGTCGAGTACCTGTGCCGCGCCGCCAACCGCTATCTTCGACGGGCTGTCAGCGCATCCGATGTCGTATGGCGCTACGCCGGCGTGCGGCCGCTCTACGATGACGGCTCGGCAGACCCCTCGGCGGTGACGCGCGATTACGTGTTGCGGCTGGACAGCGACCACGCAGCCACGCCGGTGCTGTCGGTGTTTGGCGGCAAGATCACGACTTACCGCCGACTCGCCGAGCGCGCGCTCGAGAAGCTCGCCGCGTGGTTCCCCGGCATGGGGCCTGCCTGGACCGCGGACGCGCCCCTCCCCGGCGCGACCATTCCAGGCGGGAATGCTGCACGCTTCGAGCAACGATTGGCGCAGCGCTATCCACGGCTGCCTCAGCCATTGTTGCAAGCGCTCGCCCGGCGCCACGGCGCGCTGGCGTACGCGGTGCTCGGCAACGCCGCCTCGGTAGCGGAACTCGGCGAGCCTTTCGGCGCCGAACTCTACGCGCAGGAGATCGACTATTTGATCGAGCATGAATGGGCGGCGAGCGCGGAAGACGTCCTGTGGCGCCGCACCAAGGCCGGCCTGCATCTCGATCCGGGGCAGCGCGAGGCCGTCGCGCGCTACGTGGGCAGGATTTTGTCGGAACAAAGGCCGCCAAAATCCTAGGGCAATATAGCAGCCTGTCGCAGTGTCGAGTCCGCCAGGCTGCTATGCTAAGTTGATGTTTGTGCGATAATTTCCAGATGCCTGCTGGATTGAATGTCGTCATCCTCGCCGCCGGCCAGGGCAAGCGCATGCGCTCGCGCTTGCCCAAGGTCCTGCAACCGCTCGGCGGGCGCCCGCTCATCGAGCACGTGGTTGCCGCCGCGCGCACGCTCAAGCCCGCGCGCATCTGCGTCGTGTACGGCCACGGGGGAGAGCAGGTGCCGCAGGCGATCCGGGCGGACGGTCTGACGTTCGTCAAGCAGCAGCCCCAACTTGGCACAGGACATGCCCTGACGCAGGCGCTGCCGCACCTGGGCGCCGCCGGCCTCACGCTGGTGCTCTATGGGGACGTGCCGCTGGTCAGCGAGGAGACGCTCGCGGCAATGATCGCGGGAGGCGGCGACCGCCTGACCCTGTTGACCGCCGAACTCGACGACCCGGCCGGCTACGGCCGCATCGTGCGCAACCGCCGCGGAACGATTACCTCCATCGTCGAGGAGAAGGACGCCAGCGCGACGCAGCGGGGGATCCATGAGGTCAACACCGGCATCATGGCGCTGCCCGCCGCGCGGCTGGAGGGCTGGTTGTCGAAACTCACCGACCGCAACGCCCAGCGCGAGTACTACCTCACCGATGTCGTGCCGCTGGCAGTGGCCGACCGGGTAGCGGTGGCGACCGTCAAGGCGCGCGCCGCGTGGGAGATCCTCGGCGTCAACAGCAAGCAGCAGCTCGCAGAGCTCGAGCGCATCTACCAGCGGCAGCAGGCGATGAGGCTGATGGACGCGGGGGTCACGCTCGCGGACCCGCTACGCATCGACGTGCGCGGCAGCCTCGTTTGCGGCGCCGATGTGCGCATCGACGTCAACTGCGTGTTCGAGGGCGAGGTGCGGCTCGCAGACCGCGTCGAGATCGGAGCCAATTGCGTGCTCAAGGACACCGCGGTCGGCCCGGGCTCGCGCATCGAGCCATTCACCTTTGTGGACGGCGCGAAGATCGGAGCCAACTGTCGCATCGGCCCCTATGCGCGGCTCCGCCCGGGAGCGCGGCTCGCCGAGGAGGTGCACATCGGCAACTTTGTGGAGGTGAAGGCGTCCGAGATCGGCGCGGGCTCCAAGGCGAACCACCTGGCCTACATCGGCGACGCAGCCGTCGGGCGCAACGTCAACATCGGCGCCGGCACCATCACCTGCAACTACGACGGCGGCGCCAAGCACCGCACCGTGATCGAGGACGATGTTTTCATCGGTTCCGACACCATGCTGGTGGCCCCGGTCGTCGTCCGCCGCGGTGCGACCATCGGCGCGGGCAGCACGATCACCCAGGAAGCGCCGGCGGGCGAGCTCACCCTCGCGCGCGCCAAGCAGGTCACCATTCCCGGCTGGAAACGCCCTTCGAAGAAGATAAGTGACTCGTGACCCGTCGCTCGTTCCTCGACCAGCATGGAATGCAGGTGTCTGATGTGACACCCTTATTGTCAGTCACGAGTAACGAGTAACGAGTCACGCCTTCATAGCTTATGTGCGGCATCGTCGGCGCGGCCTCCACGCGCAATGTGGTGGATCTCTTGATCGAAGGCATCCGCAGGCTCGAGTATCGCGGCTACGACTCGGCCGGCATCGCCTACATCAGGGATGGACATCTCGAGCGGCTGCGCTCG
>JBGQGU010000517.1:0-2884 GCA_041497655.1 Gammaproteobacteria bacterium | reverse complement strand
CTCGCCGAGTTCAGCATGGGCTACGGCGACACCGACAAGGCGTTCGCGGGCGCAGCCCATGTTTTCAGGGAATCGCTCTGGCAGCATCGCGGCGGCAGCCACTCGATTGAGTGCCGCGGCGCCGTCGCGGTCCACGACGCCATCGAGGACCGGATCACGCTGTGGAGCTCCACGCAGATGCCGCACGCCGCGCTGCGCGTGCTGGTGGACATGCTGGGGCGCGACGAGAACCAGTTGCGGGTGGTGACGCCGGACCTGGGCGGCGGCTTCGGCCCCAAGCTCGTGATCTATCCCGAGGATGTGGTCCTTTGCATCGCGGCCCTCGTCACCGGACGCCCCGTCAAATGGATCGAGGACCGCCGCGAGCACTTCATCGCGACTACCCAGGAGCGCGACCAGTACTGGGAGGTGGAAATCGCGGTGGATGCCGGAGCGCGCATCCTCGGCGTGCGCGGATCGTTCGTCCACGATCATGGCGCCTACACCGCGCGCGGCGTGAACCTGGCGCACAACTCGGCGGAGACGGTCACGCTGCCCTACGAGGTGCCGGCGTATCGGATGAACGTGAAGCTCGCCCTGACCAACAAGGTGGCGGTGACGCCAGTGCGCGGCGCGGGACATCCGCAGGGCACATTCGTCATGGAGCGACTGCTCGATCGCGTCGCGCGCGAATTGAAGCTCGATCGGGCCGAAGTGCGCCGGCGCAACCTCATACCCGCGGCCAAGATGCCCTATACCAAGCAACTCAAGACCCGCGGCGGCATGCAGGTGGTGCTCGACAGCGGCGACTACCCGAAATGCCAGGAGGAGGCGTGCGCGCGGGCTGGCTGGAGTGATTTCCGCGCGCGCCAGGATGCAGCGCGGAAAGAGGGACGTTACCTCGGCATCGGGCTCGCGAATTTCGTCAAAGGGACCGGTCGCGGGCCGTTCGAAGGGGTCACCGTGCGCATCGGCCCGTCGGGCAAGGTGCACGTCTACTCGGGTGCCACAGCGATGGGGCAGAGCACGCGGACCATGCTGGCGCAGATCGTGGCCGAGCAGCTTGGCGGCGACATGGAAAACGTGACCGTGACGACGGGCGATACCGCGGCGATCCCGATGGGAATCGGCGGATCGAACAGCCGTCAGACGGTCACCGCGGGGTCCTCGGCGCACCTCGCCGCGAAAAAGGTGCGCCAGAAGGCGCTCAAGGTCGCCGCGCTCATGCTCAAGGCCGCGGAGCAGGACCTCGAGATCGTGGGCGGGGAAGTGCGCGTGAAAGGCGCGTCCGATATGAAGGTTAGCCTCGGACGCATCGCGCACACGGTCGCTGGCACGCCAGGTTACGCGCTGCCCGGTGAGGTCGAGCCCGGCATGGAGGCGACCGAATACTTCGTCGTGGACGACATGGCTTATGCCAACGGCACCGCGGTGGCGGAAGTGGAGGTGGACGTCGAGACCGGCGCAGTTCGCATCCTGCGCTACGTTCTCGCGCACGATTGCGGCCGCATCCTCCATCCGGTCATCGTGGACGGCCAGATCCTGGGCGGCGCCGCGCACGGTATCGGCAATGCCCTGTATGAATGGATGGGCTACGACGAGAACGCCCAACCGGTCACGACCAACTTCGGGGAATATCTCCTGGTCACCGCCACCGAGATGCCGCCGGTCGAGATCATCCACCTCGAGTCGCCGTCGCCGCTCAATCCGCTCGGGGTGAAGGGGGTGGGAGAATGCGGCGTGGTGCCGACGCCCGCAGCGATCCTATCCGCCGTCGAGGATGCGCTCTCGCCGTTCGGCGTGCGTGTCACGAGGACGCCGCTGTTTCCGGCGGAGATCGTTGCCCTCATTAACAAGCAGTAACGAGTGTCGAGTGTCGAGTGGCGAGTGTCGAGTGGCGAGTGTCGAGTGGCGAGTGGCGAGTGTCGAGTGTCGAGTGGCGCGTGGCGAGTGACAGGTGACGAAGTGACGCCTCCACCACCCCGGCGATCAGCGCCACCCCTCCTCAGACAGGAGGGGAGTCGACTCACGAATCACGCCTTTTCGAGGCAAGCAAACAGCTGGGGCCCCAGCTGTTTGCGATACTTGTCCAGCACCGGCTCGACGGCTTTCATGAATTCGGCGCGCTCGTCATCGGTCAGGCGTGTCACCTCGTTTTGTGCGGGATCGAGCTTTGCCATGATCTCGGCATCCTCCGCCGCTGCCAGCTGCCGCTGGTAGGCGGTGGCCTCCGTGGCCGCCGCGTCCACGGCGACCTGCACTTCCTTCGGCCAGCCGCGGTAGTGCGCGGCGTTGCACACCATCACGGATGCCCCCCAGAAATGCCCGCTAAGTGTGATGTAGCGGTGGTAGTGGTGGACGCCGAAGTTGTAGATGTTCGTGAGCGCGTTGTCGTGCGCCTGAAAGCGATCGGTGCCGATCTGTTCCACGAAGTCCTTGACGTCGCACACGATCGGCTCGAAGCCCAGGGCCCGGAATACTTCGCCGTGCAGCTCGCTCGCCTGCGTGCGGATGCGCAGGCCGCGGCAGTCCTGGGGCTTGCGGATGGGGCGCACGCAGTTGGTGATGTGGCGGTAGCCGTTGTCCCAGAAGCCGAGCACGCGGCAGCGCGTGTTGTCACCGATGCGGCGCGCGGCTTCCTTGCCATATGCGCCGTCGAGCGCGCGGAACACGATGGAGCGATCCTTGACGATGAAGGGAAGCTCCAGCAGTTGCAATGACGGCGCGGCCTTCGAGAAGCGCACCGTGGACATGTAGCACAATGACAGCTCCCCGCGCTCGACCATCGGCACCAGGTCGCCCGACCGGCGGCCGAGCTTGAGGACGCTGCCGATCAGCTCGAAGGCGACGCGGTCGCCGAGTGTCTCCTCGAGCAGTTTCCCGAAGCGCTCCGCCGCGCGGTTGT
>JBGQGU010000516.1:0-2888 GCA_041497655.1 Gammaproteobacteria bacterium | reverse complement strand
CCTGGCAGAACAGCGCCATCCCGGCGCGCTTCTCCGCCTCGGACATGGCGTGCTCCTGGTAGGTGCCGTAATTCACGGTCCCCTCCAGCAGCCGGCCCTTGCAGGTGCCGCAGACGCCGCTGCGGCAGCCGTAGGCGATGACGATGCCTTCGCGCAGCGCGGCCGCGAGCACGGTCTCGCCATCGTTGACAGTGAACGCGTGCCCGCTCGACTGGATCGTGACGGTGTGGGGCATATCAGCCGGGTAGGTTGTGACTCGTGACTTGTGACTGGTCAGCCTCGCTTCAAGCTAAAATCGGGTCGTGAGGCGCCTGCTCATCATTGGTTTTGGCGACATCGCCCAGCGCATGGTCCCGCTGCTCGCGGGGCGCTGCCGCATCTACGCGCTCGCCCGCGACCCGCGCCGCTTCGCGCTGCTGCGCGCGCTCGGCGTGACGCCGATACCGGGCGACCTCGACGAGCCCGCCTCGCTCGTGCCGCTCGCCGGACTCGCTCACGACGTGACGCACCTGGCGCCGCCGCCCGACCGCGGCGCCCGCGACACGCGCACCGCCCACCTGGTCGCCGCGCTGGCGAAGGGCGGCAGTCTACCACAGCACTTTGTCTACATCAGCACGAGCGGCGTCTACGGCGACTGTGGCGGAGAGCTGGTGCCGGAGACGCGCCCGCTGCGGCCGCAGACGGAGCGCGCGCGGCGCAGGGCGGATGCCGAGCGCCAGCTGCGTGACTGGGGCAGGCGCAGCGGCGTGCGCGTCTCAATCCTGCGCGTGCCGGGAATCTACGCTGCGGACCGCTTGCCGCTCGCGCGGCTCACCCGCGGCACGCCGGCGCTCACTGCCGAGGAGGATGCCTATGTCAACCATGTGCACGCCGACGATCTTGCGCGCATCGTGGTCGCGGCGCTGCGCCGCGGCGGCCCGGGGCGCATGTATAACGCAGCCGACGACGCTCCGATCCGGATAGGCGACTACTTCGACCTGGTGGCCGATCGCTTCGGGCTGCCGCACCCGCCGCGCGTGACCCGCGCGGAGGCCGACCGGGTGTTACCCGAGAACCTGCGCTCGTTCATGAACGAATCGCGGCGCCTGGTCAACCGCCGCCTGAAGCAGGAGCTGCGGTTGAAGCTCCGTTATCCCAACGTGCACCACGGTATCCTCGCGGCCACGCGGGACAATGGATCACGATCGCCAGTATGAATGACGCCGTCATCGTCTTCACCAACCTGCCGGACCGCGAGGCGGCGGTAAAGCTCGCCCATGAACTCGTCGCGAAGAAGCTCGCGGCGTGCGTGAACGTGCTCTCGGAGTGCACGTCGGTCTACCGCTGGAAGGGCACCATCGAAAGTGCCCGCGAAGTGCCGGTGCTGATCAAGACCCGCGCCGCGCGCTACGCCGAGGTCGAGGCCGCGATCCGCGGGCTCCATCCCTATGAACTTCCGGAAATTGTCGCGGTCCCAATCGTGCACGGTTGCGACGATTACCTCCAGTGGGTGGCGGACGAGACCAGCATTTCCGTCGGCTGATGCAATGCCCGGCATCGCACCCAATCGGCGGGCGGAGGTGAAACGCGAATCGCGGTCATCCAGCAAACTGCGGGCATGGCATGACAAGGGTACCAACCGGTTACGAGTCTCCGTTTTCGGTTCAACAGTGCGTCCAGTCCTTTTCGTCCTGTTGATGCTGTCCGGTTTTGCTCGTGCAGCGGAGCCGGAGCTGCTCGAGCCGGACAAGGCGTTCCGTTTCGCCGCGCGCTTGAAGGACGCGCGCTCGATCGAGGTGAGCTACCAGATTGCGCCCGGCTACTACATGTACCGGGACAAGTTCCGCTTTACGCTGGCCCCCGCAGGCGTGAAGCCCGGCGAACCGCAATTGCCGGCAGGCAAGAAGCACCGCGACGAATTCTTCGGCGAGGTCGAGACTTACCGTGGCAGCCTCAGCATTTTGCTGCCGTTCGAGCTCGGTGATACGGGCGTGCCGGCGATACAGCTCGCAGTGGTGTCGCAGGGCTGCGCGGATATGGGCGTGTGCTATGTGCCCCACGAGCAGAAGGCGGAGTTGCGGTTGGCATCGGTGTCCGCGGGCGCGACGCGCAGCGATGCCGCGTCCGGGCTGCTTTTCGGGACGGGTCCGGGAGCCGATGACACGCGCGTTGCGCGTGTATTCGAAGGCGGGTTTTGGCTGGTGATCGCGAGCTTCTTCGGCTTCGGGCTGCTGCTCTCGTTTACACCCTGCGTGCTGCCGATGGTGCCGATCCTCTCCGGTGTCATTATCGGGACCGGCCAGCCCGTCACCAAGGCGCGGGGCTTCGTGCTCGCGGCCATCTACGTGCTCGGTATGGCGATCACCTACGCGGTCGCGGGAGTTGCGGCCGGGCTGTCCGGGGTGATGCTCTCGGTGGCGCTGCAGAGTCCATGGGTGCTGGGCGCATTCGCCGCGGTGTTCGTCGCCCTCGCCCTGGCCATGTTCGGCTTCTACGAGTTGCAACTCCCGGTGGCGCTGCAAAGCCGGCTGGCCGATGCGAGCAACCGATTCCATGGCGGGCACACGGCGGGCATGTTCGTGATGGGCGTGCTTTCAGCGCTGATCCTCGGGCCGTGCGTGGCCGCCCCGCTGGCGGGCGCGCTGCTCTATATCGGCCAGAGCCGGGATGTCGTGCTGGGCGGCTCGGCGTTGTTTGCCATGGCGCTTGGCATGGGCGTGCCGCTGCTCGCGGTCGGCGCGTCGGCCGGGGCGTTGATGCCGAAGGCGGGGCCGTGGATGGAAACGGTGAAACGCTTCTTTGGCACGCTACTCCTCGGGGTCGCGATCTACCTCGTCTCGCCGTTCATCCCCGTTTCGGTCCAGATGGTCCTGTGGGCGGCACTATTGATCGTGACGGCGATCTATCTG
>JBGQGU010000515.1:0-2890 GCA_041497655.1 Gammaproteobacteria bacterium | reverse complement strand
TCGGCTCCCGCCCGGCCCAACCCGCTGCATCGGGCTGGGCGCACGGCGGCGCGGAGCCAAGCACCGCGAAACCCCGCCCCGCCCCCTGAGAGGGAGGGACGAAGTACCGCGCTGCGCGCCATGCGCATCGAGGGATGAGGGGTGAGCCGGCGAACGCCCGACGCAACCACCCCCACCCTCTGTTCCCTCCCCCTGAGAGGGAGGGACGAAGTACCGCGCTGCGCGCAATTGAGGATGGCAGCGCGACTGGACGGACGGGGTGGCGCGAAGCGACGGGGTGGTGTGAGTCGAATCACGATTCACGCCTTTCCCTCATCCTGCATCCCGCATCTCACATCGCGCATCCCGCACCCCTCCGCGCTCATCTCTCATCCCTTATCCCCCTCCGCCATGCGCCCGGCGCATGGCCGCCCACAGCCGGGCGGGTGTCAGGGGCATGTCGAGATGCGTGATCCCGAGCGGGCGCAGCGCGTCCAGGGTGGCGTTGACCAGCGCGGGTAGCGAGCCGGTGCAGCCGGCTTCGCCCACGCCCTTCGCGCCGAGCGCGTTGCTGGGCGAGGGCACCGGATGGTCGTGCACCCCGATGTCGCCAATCCAGCCCGCGCGCGGCATGACGTAGTCCATGAAGCTGCCGGTCAGCAGCTGCGCGGTGGCGGAGTCGTACACCGCTTGCTCGCCGAAGACCTGTCCCGCCCCCTGCAAGACGCCGCCGTGAACCTGGCCTTCGACCAGCGTGTGGTTGATGACGTTGCCGAGATCGTCCACCGCGGTGTAGCGCGCGATGGTCGCGGCGCCGGTCTCGGGGTCGATCTCGACCTCGGCGATGTGGCAGCCGTTCGGGTAGGTGGCGCCGTAGGTGCCTTCGGCGATGGTGTCGAGCGGGTGCGGCTTCGGCCCGGCCAGAGCGCGCGCGAGCGCGATGAAGCCGAGCGAGCGGCGGCCGGCGTGGAATTTTCCTTTGGAATAGGTGAGCCCGCTCTGCGGCACCTTCAGCCGGGCGGCGGCATGGGGACGCGCCAGCTCGATGAGTTTCTCGCCGAGCACGCGGAACGCGCTGCCGGTGCCGAGCACCCCGCGCGAGCCGCCGGTGGCATTGCCGACCAGGTCAGCGGCCGGAGGGCGAGGGTGAAAGCGGACGTGCTTCGTGTCGATGCCGAGCGCCCCGGCGACGATCTGCGGAAACACGGTTTCGTGCCCCTGGCCCGACGATTGCGTAAGGGCGAACAGCGTCATGGCGCCGTTCCGGTCGAACTCCACCGCAACCTGGTCCTTCGGCACGGCGCCCCCGCCGCCCGCTTCGAGATAGGTCGCGATGCCGATGCCGCGGAGCTTGCCGGCTCGCTGCGCTGCCGCGCGGCGCGCCGGGAAGCTTGACCAGCCGGCGTGCTCAAGCGCGTCGTCCATCACGCCTTCGAAATCTCCGGAATCGTAGGTGCCCGCGTTCGGCGTCTTGTAGGGCATGGCCTCCGGCGGTATGAGGTTTTTCCGCCGCAGCTCGACCGGGTCGAACCCGTGTTCGCTGGCCGTGTAGTCGACCAGCCGCTCGATGGCATAGGCGATGTCGGGACGTCCGGCGCCCCGGTAAGCGGACACCGGCACGGTGTTGGTGTAGGCAAGCCGCGTGCGGGCATAAAGGGCCGGAATGCGATAGACCCCTCCCATCGTGATGGTCAGGTTCCGCGTGGCGATGAAAGACCCGAAGGTCGCGCCGTAGGCACCCAGGTCGGCACGGTCGTCGAAGCGGATGGCGAGGAACTTCCCGTCAGCGTCGAGCGCAAGCTCGCCGGTGAGCGAGATCGCGCGCCCGTGGAAGTCGCTCATGAAGACTTCGCTGCGCGACCCGACCCATTTCACCGGTCGCCCGAGCTTGCGCGCGGCGATCATCGCCGCGAAGTACTCGGGATAGGCCGCGCCGTGCACGCCGAAGCTCCCGCCGACGTCCTGGGCGACGAGCGCGATCCGGTCCTTGTCGAGGCCGGTGACCTGCATCAGCTGGCCGCGCATGCTGCTGACGCCCTGCATCGGCGCGTGGATGGTGTAGCGCCCGCTGGCGGGGTCGAACGCCGCCAGGCAGGCGCGCGGCTCCAGCATGTTGCCGACGAGGCGCTGGCTCTCCATCGTGATCCTGCTCACGTGCGTCGCACGTGCGAACGCGGCCGCGACCGCCTGCTCGTCGCCGGACTCGTATTCGAAAGCGAGATTGCCCGGAACGTCCTGGTGCAGCTGCGGTGCGCCCGCTGTTACCGCGGCGTCAAAGGTCGCCACGGCAGCAAGATCCCGGTATTCGATGTCGATGAACTCCCGGGCATCCTCGGCAAGCGCCGCGGTATCGGCGAGAACCATCGCCACCGGCTCGCCGACGAAGCGCACGCGTTCCATCGCGAGCACGGGGTGATGAGGCTTCTTAAGTTGCTGGCCGCCTTTTCCGGGGTAGGTGACGACATTGGGCAGTGACTTGTATCCCGCCGCGCGCGCGTCTTCCCCGGTGAGCACCGCTCTGACGCCGGGCTGGGCGAGCGCGCGGGCGGCGTCGAGCCGGACGATTTCTGCATGCGCCCGGTCGGCCCTCAGGAACGCCGCGTGCAGCTGACCCTCGAGGTTCCAATCGGAGGTGTAACGGCCTGCTCCGGCAACGAGGCGAAAATCTTCCCTGCGAGTCGTGATCATGGGTGACGAGTGATGGGGCGCGTCGAGGGGCGGAAGAGGGATCGGCGGAGCGTGGAGCAGGATCGCCGGAGAGCGGAAGAGGGGCCCCGGAGGGTTTCGGGGATCTGACCTCGCAGGCGATCGTGGGCGGCGATCCTTTGCGTCTGACTCGGGTCGCATCCCCAAATCAAATTGGGGCCCCTGCTCCACCTCGTCAGCCGCCCCGCCTGCGGGATGCGACCGT
>JBGQGU010000514.1:0-2898 GCA_041497655.1 Gammaproteobacteria bacterium | reverse complement strand
CCTGGCACCCGGGGCAGGCCGGCGTGGACAACTACCTCGGCCCGCACGACGGCCGCCATGTCTCGACGACGTCGCTCGCGGCGTTGAGCGCGCGACGCGTGCCGCCGCTGCTCGAGAACCCCGCCATCCTCCGTTTGCGGGAGCAGCCGGCGACGCCAGCCGAGGCTCTCATCCCCATGTTGATCCGGCCGGAGGGTCCCGCGGAATGGCGGCGCGAGCGGCTCGAGAGCGGCTCGCTGCAGCCGCGCTTCGATGCCTGCGACCTGCACTTGGGTTATAACCGCGGTTTCACCATATACAGGGACGGCGGCGTGTTCTACGCCCACCTCGCGATCGAACCGCACCGTGGCCGTCATGAGACCGCGAGCTATTCCCGGTACGTCGAGGCCTCCACGCTGACCGCGGTCAGGGCCCGCATCGGGGCGGAAACATCGTTCCTGACCGCGGTCGCAATCGTGCTCGCGAAGGTCTTCGTCGCCGTCTGGCAATGTGCCCATTACCTCAAGAGAAGGAAGCTCGGTTTGCTTCAGTCCGGAGCCGACCGGCAGGGTGCGGTCGGTCCGCAACCTTCGTTCAGCGCCAGGCTGAAGCAGCGGCTCGCGCAGTTCGCCGTCGAAAGCAGGGCCATCGTGGACTCGCTCGCCGATCTCGTGCCCAATCTGCGCCAACTCGCCGGAGGGGGTTCGGACCCATTGCCGGTGCGAGTGGTAGTCGGTGACCGGCGGACCGAGATCTACCTCAAGCTCCTGCGCGCTGTGAGGGCAATCCCGCGCGTGCACCTGGAGCGGGCGGAATCCGATGAGCAAGTCGAGCGCATCGTCGCCGAAGCCTCGGACCGGGGCCGCCCCGAGCGGCTGATTCTCACCCGCAATCTCTATTACCGCGCCTATCCGCCGATCGCGCCCCTTTACCTGGCGCGCGCGTTCACTGTCTTGTGAAGCGTGAGTCGTGATTCGTGAATCGTGATTCGACCGTCAGCGTGAGTTCCGGCCGCAGCCTGCCGCAATTGGCAGAGCTCCTCTACGTGCTCGTGCGCAAGGAGTTGAAGGCGCGCTACAAGAACCGTTTCCTCGGCTACCTGTGGGCGCTCGCGAATCCGTTCGCGTTCGCCTTCGTCTACTGGATCGCCTTCAAGTTCATCATGCGGCTGGAGATCGAGAACTACTCGCTCTACCTCATCACCGGCATGTTCCCATGGGTGTGGATGAGCGTGGGCGTGACGGGCGCCACCCGCAGCTTCGTCATCAACGCCTCGCTCATCAAGAAGGTCAGCCTGCCGCGCGCGATTTTGCCGCTCGCCAACGTGGCGCAGGAAATGGTGCATTTCGGCTTCGCTCTGCCCGCAATCATTGCGTTCCTCTGGTTCGCCGGCGAAATCCGGCCGGGCGCAGCCTGGCTGTGGCAGATACCGGTGCTGCTCGCGCTGCAGGTCGCGTTCGTCTACCCGCTGGCGCTCTCACTCGCGCTCGCCAACGCCTACGTCCGCGACATCGAATACCTGGTCGGCATCGGCTTCTCTCTCATGTTCTTCGCCACGCCGATGGTCTATCCGATCACCATGGTGCCCGAGGCCTACCGCCACTGGTTCGAGCTGAACCCGCTGCATGCGCTGATGCAGTCGTGGCGCTCGGTGTTCCTGCAGGGCACGCTGGAGGTGGGCCACGTGGCATACGTGCTCGCCTGCGCCGCGCTGACCGGCATCATCGCCTGGCTGCTCTATCGCAAGCTCGCGCCGCGCGTCGGGGAGCTGGTATGACGCACGCGGTGATGTGCGAGGGACTCTGGAAGTCGTATCAGCGCCACCGGCCGGTCGGCGTGAAGACGCTGCTGCTCGGCGCCGACCCGCCCGGTGACACGCGCTTCGCGCGCGAATGGGCGCTCGCCGACGTGGGCTTCCAGGTGCCCCGCGGCCGCAGTTTCGGCGTGATCGGACCGAACGGCAGCGGCAAAACCACGCTGCTCTCGATACTGCTCGGCACGGTGCAGGAGGACCGCGGGCGCGTGAGTCTCAACGGGCGCGTCGCCTCGCTGCTCGAGCTCGGGGCAGGCTTCCACGGCGATCTCACCGGCCGCGAAAACGTGTTTCTCTACGGCTCCATCCTCGGCATGCGGCTCGCCGAGATCCGGCAGCGCTTCGAGAACATCGCCGCATTCTCGGAGCTGGAGGGCGCGATCGAGACCCCCCTGCGCACCTATTCCGCGGGCATGATCGCGCGGCTCGGCTTCTCCACCATCATCCACTCCCCGGCCGACATCCTGCTCATCGACGAGGTGCTGGCGGTGGGCGACGCGAGCTTCCAGGCCAAGTGCCACCGCGCGTTGCGCGAGTTCCGGGCGCGCGGCGGCACGCTGGTCATCGTTTCCCACAACATGAAGGAGGTGGCCGAGGTCTGCGACGAGGGAATCTGCCTCGACCTCGGTCGCGTGGTCGACGCCGGGCCGATAGCGGGCGTCGCCGCGCGTTACGAGGAGCGCATGGCGGCGGCGGACCGCGCCAAGGTCAAGGGAGGCGCGCTTGGCAAGCGTTGAGCGCAGCCCGCGGCAGCTTGCCGAATTTCTCTATCTGCTCGCGCGCCAGGAACTGAAGGCGCGCTACAAGGGGCGGGTCCTGGGCTACGTGTGGGCGCTCGCACACACGTTCGCGCTCGCGTTCGTGTACTGGATCGCCTTCAAGATCATCATGCGGCTCGACATGCCCAACTACTCGGTCTATCTCATCACCGGCATGTTCCCGTGGGTGTGGCTGAGCGTGGGGGTCACCAGCGCCACCCGCAGCTTCGTCGTCAACGCCCCGCTCGTCAAAGAGATGGGCCTCGCGCACGCGATCCTGCCCCTGAGCAACGTGGTGCAGGAGATGGTTCATTTCATCCTTGCGCTGCCGGTGGTCATCGCCTGGGT
>JBGQGU010000513.1:0-2900 GCA_041497655.1 Gammaproteobacteria bacterium | reverse complement strand
TGCCGTTTCAGGTACCAGTCACCTTGCCCGGACAATTTCGGCGCATGCAGCGCGGCGTTACCCTCCGCCTGCAAGCCGTGACAGGCGGAACAGACCGCATAGAGCGGCTTGCCTGCGGCAGCATCGCCGGCTGCCTGAGTGGAGGTTTGCGCGAACGTCGGATAGCCGCTCAACCACGCCTGAAAAGCGCGCTCTTCTTCCACGACAAGTTTGCCGCGCATGGTGAAATGCGCAATGCCGCACAATTCTTCGCAGAGGACGTCGAATTTCCCGGCCCGGGTGGGGGTGAACCAGATATAGGTGACCAGCCCCGGCACCAGATCCATCTTGGCCCGGATCTGTGCCACCGTGAAGTTGTGCAGCACGTCTTTAGAGCGCAGCAGCAACTTGACCGGTTTGTCGATGGCGAGGTGCAGCTCCGGGCTTGCGACCAGGATGTCATCCTGTCCGTTGGGGTCGTCGGGATTCATGCCAAACGGATTTTTATCGCTGACGTGCCGGGCATCGACAGTCCCGAGCTTGCCGTCCTTCCCGGGGAAGCGATAGCTCCAGTACCACTGCTGGCCCACGGCCTCAATCACCGCAGCGTCTTCCGGGACGTTGACGAATTTCGCCCATACCAGCAAGCCGGGGGCCAACATGGCGGCGACTCCTACCGCGGTCAATCCGACGAGCCACGCCTCCAGCTTTTTGTTCTCGGGTTCGTACGCCGCCCGTTTTTCCTTCCGGTGACGGAAGCGCATCACGCAATAAGCCATGAACAAATTGACGGCAACGAAGACAGTCCCCGTGACCCAGAACGTAATGTCGATCGTGTTGTCGATCGTGCCCCAGTTGGAGGCGATCGGCGTGAAATACCACGGGCTCAGGAGGTGAAAAAGGACGGAGCCGACGACCAATATAACCAATATGATTGCTACGACCATACGATGTTTCTCCAGGCTGCCTGTTTATTGCGTGCTTACTTCCGCAAAGATTTGCCTTTGGCCGGGGTGACTGCTTCGCCGGTACCGGCGTAGATTTTCTCGCCGTGCGCCTTGAACCCATCCAGCGTCCACTGCTTCGCGGGGTCCACCGCGGCCTTGATCGTCAGCTCGGGGCGGGAGGTATCCTTCATCGCGATGATGGACTTGATCGCCGGGTAGGCCATGCCGATCAGAATGAAAAACGGGATGATGGTCCAGACGATCTCGACCGTCGTGTTCTCGTGGAACTGCTGGGCCTGGTGCCCCACCGACTTGCGGTGCCGGATGATGGCCCAGGTCATGGCGCCGAACACCACCACGAAGATCCCCACGACGATCCACATGATCAGCGTGTGAAGATCGTAGGTCTCGCGCGCGATGATGGTCTGCGGTTCGGGCAGGTTGTATGGGTTGGCCAGCGCCGCCCCCGCGGCGAACCACCCGGCCGCAGCCGCCAGCGGTCCTAACCCATTAACGAGAAGCCGTCGGGTGGAGCTAAGCGAGTTGTTGCGCCTGGCGACCCGCTTAAACTCGGTCGCGCGTTCCTGATCGCTGCATTCCGTAACTGTGGTCATCTTTTCCGGCGCCGACATCCGCGTCGAGCGGGTGGAATGTATCACAGGCCCCGGTCGCCAAGCAATTAGAAAAACCGTGCAAAAACCTAGGAGTTCGTCGGACTTAGGTCCGACAAACTCCTTATGCAAAACCGCCCGCACGATAACGGGAGCCCATGACAGTGACAATCTAGTTTCCAGCCTACCGCGCGCCCATCGGAGGCCAATCGGGGTCGTTACGCTGGGTTTCATTCGAAATGCGCGGGCGGTTTTGCTGTTAGCAGCTTGTCGGACACCTAAGTCCGACAAGCTGCTAGGGCTTGCGACATGACGTCAGAGCAGTTTGCGGGTGTCCAGCAGGGCCGCGCTGACCGCGGGATCGGGCGTTGCGGTAAACGCGATGCGCGCGAGTAGCGGCGCGGCGATGAGCGCTTCGAGCGCCCGCACGTTCTCGTCCGCCGCAATCGTCTGCGGATCGAGGTGATTGGCGACCCAGCCGGCCAGCACGAGGCCGCGGCCGGCGATGGCTTCCGCCGTCAACAGGGCATGATTCAGGCAACCGAGCCGCATGCCGACCACCAGCACGACGGGCAGCGCGAGCCGCGCTGCGAGTTGCGCGGTATCGGCGCCGGGACCGAGCGGCACGCGAAATCCGCCGACCCCTTCCACGATCACGACGTCCGCCCGCTCGGTGAGCGCGTTGAAACAACGCCCAATGTGGTCGAGATCAATCTTCACTCCAGCTTCGGCCGCCGCGATGTGCGGTGCGATCGGCGGCGCGAAGCAGTAGGGATTGACGTGCTCGCGCGGGGCAGTCACGTTCCCGGCCGCGATCAGCCGCTCGACGTCGTCGTGCACAAGGCCGTTCCCGCCTGCGACGGCGCCACTCGCAACCGGCTTCATGCCGACCGTCTTGAACCCTCGCGCGGCAAACGCCCTCAGCAGGCTGCACGCGACGAGGGTCTTGCCGACGCCGGTGTCGGTTCCCGTCACGAAAAAACCGTGATTCGTGATTCGTGATTCGTGATTCGACAAACCTTTGTCCCCTTCAGCGCGGCTGGATGTCGATGACGGGGCGGCCGGTAGGGCCGACGCGCGGCGCAGGCTTCCAGGCGTGGCCGTAGATCACCTCGAAGGTCGCGGGGAGCTTTCCCTCACGGCGCGCCGGCTCATAATTCCGCGCCACCTTCGCGAGCAGGGACTTGCCAGCGAGCGCGGAGGGACGGCCGCGCGTCATGTTGCGTGCGCCGATCGCCTTCAAGTCACGCATCAGCTCGCGCACGTCGGCGTAGGTCAGAGTGACGGTCTCCATGTCCATCACCGGGTCCGCAAAACCGCAGGCAACGAGCATGTCGCCCACGTCGTGCATGTCGGTGAAGCG
>JBGQGU010000512.1:0-2911 GCA_041497655.1 Gammaproteobacteria bacterium | reverse complement strand
TCAGCATCAGCCTGGGCGTGCTGAATCTGCTGCCGATCCCGTTATTGGACGGCGGCCATCTCATGTATTATGCGATCGAAATTCTCAAGGGTCGTCCACTTTCGGACCGGGCCATCGAGATCGGCCAGCACGCCGGTCTGGCGTTGCTGTTCACGCTGATGGCGTTTGCCCTCTACAACGACATACACCGCCTGATCGGCGGTTGAGTTCATGCGCTGGTTTCGTGCAGCATGGCTGCTCCTGGCGTTCCATGCGCCTGCGGCAACCGCCATCGAGCCCTTCGTCATCCGGGACATCCGGGTGGAAGGCATACAGCGCACCGAGGCCGGCACGATCTTCAGCTACCTTCCGGTCAAAGTCGGCGATACCATGACCGACGAGAGGGCGGCCCAGGCGATACGAGCGCTGTTCGCAACCGGCTTCTTCCGCGACGTCAGCCTGGAGCGCGAGGGCGAGGTGCTGCTGGTAGTGGTGCAGGAACGGCCGTCGATCGCCCAGATCGAGTTCTCCGGCCTGAAGCAGTTCGAGAAGGATCAGATCACGAGCGCCATGCGCCAGATCGGCATCGCCGAAGGCCGCATCCTCGACCGGGGATTGCTCGACCGCGCGGAGCAGGAGCTGAAGCGCCAGTACCTGAGCCGCGGCTATTACGCGGTCAGCGTCAGCACCACGGTGACGCCACTGGAGCGCAACCGGGTTGCGATCAACTTCAACGTCGAGGAAGGGCAGGTCGCCAAAATCCGTCAGATCAGCATCATCGGGGCGCAGGCGTTCAGCGAAAGCGAGCTCACGGGGCTGTTCGTGCTGCGCACGCCGGGACTGCTGACCTGGTTCAGCAAGCACGACCAGTACTCCAGGGAGAAACTGTCCGCCGACCTGGAGACGCTGCGCTCCCACTACCTCGACCGGGGCTATCTCGAGTTCACGATCGATTCCACGCAGGTCTCGATCACGCCCGACAAGGAGGACATCTACATCACGATCAGCATCACCGAGGGGCAGAAGTACACCGTGTCGGACGTGAGGCTGGCGGGCGAGCTGCTGATCCCGGAGGAGGAAATACGCAAGCTGATACTGGTCAAACCCGGTGAGGCGTTCTCCCGCGCGCGCCTGACCGAATCGACCAAGCTCATCGGCGACCGCCTCGGCGACGATGGCTATGCTTTCGCCAACGTCAACGCGGTGCCGAGCCTCGACAAGGAACAGCGCCAGGTCGCGTTCACGTTCCTCATCGATCCGGGGCGGCGCGTCTACGTGCGCCGCATCAACGTCACCGGCAACACGCGCACGCGCGACGAGGTCATTCGCCGCGAAGCGCGGCAGCTGGAGGGCGCATGGTACTCGGCGCAGAAAGTCACCCAGTCCAAGCAGCGCATCGACAAGCTCGGTTACTTCACCGAGGTCAACGTCGAGACGCCATCCGTGCCGGGAGCAACCGACCAGGTGGACGTCAACCTCGCGGTCGTCGAGAAGCCCACGGGGATACTGTTGTTCGGCGTGGGCTATGGCAGTGACGACGGCCTGATCCTGTCGGCCTCGATCACGCAGCAGAACATCTTCGGCAGCGGGCGGCACCTGTCCGTGGGCGTCAATACCAGCAAGGTCAACACGGTCTACTCCCTGTCCTACACCAACCCCTATTACACGGTGGACGGCGTGAGCCGGGGCTTTGATATCTACTACAAGGAAGCGGACCCCGCGGCGAACAACCTCGCCCAATACCGGACCAAGACGGTGGGCGGGCAAATGCGGTTCGGCGTCCCGGTCTCCGAGCTCGACACGATCCAGTACGGGTTCGGCTACGATGACACCACCATCACGATCTTTCCCGAGAGCCCGCTGCTCTACCAGGACTATGTGGCGGTTTTCGGCCCACAGAATTCCAACGTGTTCGTGACCGCCGGCTGGGTGCGCGACGGGCGTGACAGCTTGATCTATCCGACCAAGGGCACGTTCCAGCGAGCAAGCAGCGAGCTCGGCCTGCCGCTCGGTGATCTGCAATATTTCAAGCTCTACTATCAGTACCAGCGCTATTTCCCGCTGACGCGTTATACCAACTTCCTGGTCAACGGCGAGGCCGGTTATGGCGACGGCTACAGTGGTAAGCCGTTGCCGTTTTTCAAGAATTTCTATGCCGGCGGCGTCAGCTCGGTGCGCGGCTTCAAGTCTTATACAATAGGCCCCAAGGACAGCAACGGTGACCCCCGGGGCGGGCCCCGCAAGCTGCTTGGCAACGCCGAGCTGTTGTTCCCGTTTCCGGGACTGGAGAATGATCGGTCGGTGAGGGTGAGCGCATTCGTCGATTCAGCCGTCGTCGGCGATACGATCGATTTCGACCAGTTGCGCGTTTCCTCCGGCCTGGCGCTGCTGTGGGTGTCGCCGATCGGCCCGCTCAAGATCAGCGTCGCCGTGCCGGTCCGCAGCGAGCCGGGCGACGCGATGCAGAAGTTCCAGTTCACCATTGGCGGTATATTCTGATTGCGACAGGGCACGGCCGGACCGCCGCGAGACAACTGTAAGGAGAGCGCAGTGAAGCACACATTCCCGAGGATCGCCGTCCTGGTGCTGGTGTTCGCCGCCGCTGCGGCCGTAGCCGAGGACATGAAGATCGGCTTCGTGGATGTGGAGCGCATCCGTCGCGAATCGGCGCCGGCGGAGCGCGCGACCAAGCAGCTTGAGAAGGAGTTCGCGCCCCGGGCCCAGGATCTGCAGCGCCGCGAGGCGCAGATCAAGACCCTGCAGGGGCAGCTCGAGAAGGACGCGATGACCATGGGCGAGAGCGAGCGCCGGGGCAAGGAGCAGGAGCTGTCGCGCATGACCGTTGACTTCCAGCGCCTGCAGCGCGAGTACCGCGAGGACCTCAACCTGCGCCGCAACCAGGAGCTGGCGACGCTGTTCGAGCGCGCGGACC
>JBGQGU010000511.1:0-2923 GCA_041497655.1 Gammaproteobacteria bacterium | reverse complement strand
CGTGGCCAAGGCGCGGCCCGACGGTCACACGCTGCTCATCGCCAGCATGGGCGTTGCGGTGAACGCGGTGCTTTATCCCAAGCTGCCCTACGACACGTTGAAGGACCTCGCGCCGGTCACCACGCTGGGCGAGCAGCCCAACATCGTGGTGGTACACCCTTCGCTATCGGCCAGATCGATCGGCGAGCTCGTCGCGCTGGCCAGGTCGAAGCCCGGCCAGTTGAGCTATGCATCGGGCGGCGTTGGAAGCAACACCCATCTCGTGACCCTGCTGTTCCTGCATATGGCCAATGTGGACATGCTGCACGTGCCGTACAAGGGCCTGGGTCCGGCGATCGCCGACTTGGTGGGCGGGCAGGTGCAGCTCGCCATCTCGAACGTTTCCACGGCGGTGCCCCACGTGAAATCCGGCAGGCTGCGGCTGCTTGCGGTGACGTCGGGCAAGCGCTTTCCCCTGTTTCCGGATACGCCGACGGTGGACGAGGCGGGGGTCAAGGGTTATGAAAGCAGCGACTGGTATGGACTATGGGTCACGGCGGGGACGCCGCGATCCGTCATCGTCAGGCTCAACCAGGAAACGACGACGATCCTGAACTCCGCCGCCGTCAATGAACAGTTTGATGCGCAAGGCCTGCAATCGATACCCACCTCTCCGGAAGCGTTCGCGAAGCGGCTTCGGGAAGAGATCAAGAAGTGGGGGCCCGTCGTCAAGGCGTCGGGCGTGAAACCCGAATAAGAATAGCCGCCGATGGACGCCGATACACGCCGATAAGATCAACAATTGAACCGCCAAGACGCCAAGAGAATCAAGAAATGCGATGATTGAATTGCGCTAGCGCCACTCATTACTGCTTTTCGTCACCTTTATCTCGTCACCAGTACTCGTCACCTTTTTTCGTCACTGCTTCGGCGCCAGCGCGCGCCAGCCGTCGTGCCGCACCCGCGCGACGATCTCGAAGTCCTTTCCCAGTGGCCTGATCACCGCTGCTTCGCCTTCGGCGAGGTACGGTGCACCGGCGGTGGCGTAGAACGGGTTGCCGTGGCTGGCGACGACGATATTCGCGCCCGATTTCACCGGGGTGGACAACAATGTCCGCAGCGGGGCATAGCGGTCGGCGCTGTCAGGCGCTGAAGGCCCGGCGCGCACTTCAGAAGATTTTTCCGGCTTGCCGAACGCGAGCAGGGCGGTTTCCATGGTGCGGCAGCGCGGGCTGGCCAGAACTCTCTCGATCGGGATTTTCAGCTCGCGGAACGCGACGCCGATCTGCCTCGCTTCTTCCCGTCCCTTGTCGGTGAGCGGGCGCTGGTTGTCGCAATCGTCGTCGCTCCTCGCGCGGGAATCGTCGCGCGAGAAATCAGTAGACGTGTGGCGAAAGTAGATGACGTAGCCGCCCTTGCGTAGCTCCGAGAGCAGCTGCTGCCCGGACATCGACGCGGCCGGCAACGCGCTGCGCCCAGCGGCCGGCGGCGGCACTGGCTGAAACTGCTGCGCGGCCGCGGGCTGGGCGAGGGTCCACACGATGAACGTGACCCTCACAGCGCGCGCCGTCCATGCGAGGCGAATCTTGGCCAGGTCCTTCATCGTGTATCCTTCCGCAGGAAGTTCATTCTAAACCCCGCCAATCTTTCGTCTTCAAATGCCCGCCCATACTGTCAGGGACTGGGGCCTGCTCGCGGCGCTGGTCGCGCTGTGGGGCTCGAACTTCATGTTCATCAAGCTCGGCGTCGCGGCCGTGCCGCCCGCGACGCTCGTCGCGACGCGGCTGGTGATTGGCGCCGTGATCCTGATCACCGTGATCCGCGCCATGGGCTATATCTTCCCGCCTGTCGGCCGGGCGTGGCTGCCGTATGTCGTGCTTGCGGTGGTGGGCAACTGCATGCCGTTCTGGTTCATTACCTGGGGCCAGAAGTCCATCGACAGCGCCCTCGCAGGCATTCTCATGGCGATCATGCCGCTTACGACAATGCTATTGGCGCACTTCTTCGTGGCGGGCGAGCACATGACCCGCAATCGCGTTGCGGGCTTCCTGCTGGGCTTCATGGGCATCGTGGTGCTGATGGGACCGGCCGCGCTGGACGGCCTGGGCGGTTCGCCGATCGAGATCCTGGCCCAGCTCTCGGTGCTGGCGGGCGCGCTGTGCTACGCCGCGAACGGCGTGATCATCCGCGTGGCCCTCAAGGGCGACGTGATGGTCGCCTCGGCAGCCATCATCGCCATCGCCGCCGTCATCAGCGTGCCGGTCGCTCTGGTGGTGGACCAGCCGTGGCGGCTCGCTCCCGGCTGGACGGCAGTGTCGATCCTCGCCTGGATCGGCATCGGCCCGACGGCGGTCGCGACCCTGATGCATCTCAAGCTCATCGGCTCGGCGGGTCCGACCTTCATGTCCCTGGTGAATTACTGCATTCCGGTCGTGGCCCTCCTCGTGGGGGTGGCGCTCCTCGGCGAGGAGCCAGGCGCCAATGCCTACTCGGGTCTTCTCCTCATCCTCGCCGGCATCGCGCTGAGCCAGCTGCGCCGCTCTACAAGCGGGTGATAAGTGATATGTGATAAGTGATATGAATTCCCGCACTGCGGGTGTTGACTTCTATCACCCATCACCTATCACCTATCACGTATTTCCCTCAGACCGTCCGTTCCTTGAAATCGACCGTTTGCGCCCCCACCTTTTGCCAATGTGAGCTTATTCACGGTCTAACGTGAACGGAGGCACCCCGGCTGTGTCATCCGTACTGGGCGGCCGGCGTTATATTTGAATAGGATGCAGGCGTGATGATGAACATTATCTACAGCAGCGACAGCTACTACGTGGTGGAATACCCCGCGCAGCACGGCTACGAGCTGGTGGACAAGCGCAGCGCGCGCGGCACGTTCTTCCAGGGTGACGTCGCGGACCGGTTCGTGCAATCGCTGCAGGCTGCCGTT
>JBGQGU010000510.1:0-2933 GCA_041497655.1 Gammaproteobacteria bacterium | reverse complement strand
GGAGGATCAGGTCTTTTGCGATCGTGGTGCCGCCGATCAGCTCCACCACGATGTCGATGTCGGGATGGTTGACCACCTCGAGGGCGTCGGCAGTCACGGTCGCGCGCCCGCCGACGAGGCGGCGCGCCTTGTCCACCTCCTTGTCGGCGACCATTTTCATGGTGATGGCGCAGCCGGCGCGGCGCGAGATCTCCTCGCGGTTGCGGTCAAGAACCGTAAATGTGCCCCCGCCCACGGTGCCGATGCCCAACAAACCTACTTTTATGGGTTTCATATACGCCAGTGACGCGTGATTCGTGATTCGTGATTCGTGATTCGAGCCGCGGGATGCGCGACGCCAGATGCCCGAAACGCGCATCCGACACTCGACACTCGACACTCGACACTCATAGCAGTCCGTCCTTCTTGAACATTTCCTTGATGCCTCTCAAAGCCTGCCGTGTACGGGCGTCATTCTCTATCAATGCAAAGCGTACATGACCATCGCCATATTCTCCGAAACCAATTCCGGGTGACACCGCCAGCTTCGCATCCGCCAGAAGCTTCTTTGAAAACCCAAGCGATCCAAGCGCACGATATGGCTCAGGAATGGGTGCCCATACGTACATGGTCGCCCTCGGCACTGCCACGTCCCAGCCGATCGCCTTCAGGCCCTGGCACAGCACGTCGCGCCGGCCCTGGTAGGTCCTGCGCACGGTCTCCACGCAGTCCTGCGGGCCCTCCAGCGCAATGATGGAGGCGACCTGAATCGGCGTGAAAATGCCATAGTCGTGATAGCTCTTCATGCGCGCCAGCGCGGTGACGAGCTCCCGGTTGCCGACCATGTAGCCCACGCGCCAGCCCGCCATGTTGTAGCTCTTCGACATGGTGAAGAACTCGACCGCGATATCGCGCGCGCCGGGCACCTGCAGAATGGAAGGCGCCCGGTAGCCGTCGAACACGATGTCGGCATACGCGAGATCGTGCACGACGTAGACGTGGTGCTCCCGCGCAAGCCTGACGAGCCGCTCGAAGAACGGCAGGTCCACGCACTGCGTCGTCGGATTGCTCGGAAAATTGACAATCAGCATCTTGGGCTTCGGATACGTATCCCTGAAGGCGCGCTCGACCGCCTCGAAAAAATCGATTTCCGGCGCCATCGGCACGTGCCGGATGTCGGCGCCGGATATGACCGGCCCGTAGATATGGACCGGGTAGCTCGGATTGGGCACCAGCACCGTGTCGCCGGTGTCGAGGGTGGCGAGCGCAAGGTGCGCGATGCCCTCCTTCGAGCCGATGGTGACGATGGCCTCGGAATCGGGATCCAGCTCGACGCCGTAACGCGCCTTATACCAGTTGCAGATCGCGCGCCGCAGCCGCAAGACGCCCTTCGACACCGAGTAACGATGGGTGTCGGGACGCTGCACGGACTCGATCAGCTTGTCCACGATGTGCCGCGGCGTGGGCTGGTCGGGATTGCCCATGCTGAAGTCGATGATGTCCTCCCCCCGCCGGCGCGCGGCGAGCTTCAACTCGCCGGTGACGTTAAACACGTAGGGCGGGAGGCGTTTTATTCTCGCGAACTCTTCCATGACTAATCCTGTGCCAAATAAAGCGCAGCCCGAGTTTCGGCGAAGGCTAACGTGCTTGCCACGTTATGCCGGAGCCAAGACTTCAAGCAGACGTTTAATTCTTGCGAACTTTTCCATTGGTTGCTTTTTTTAAGAAGTTTGTCGGAATGCAACCCGACAAACTTCTGGGCGCTTGATGGGCGCAAAAGCGTGTTATTCTATCGGAGCGAGTAACCTTAAGCAAATCAGTAGCTTATGAAGTTGCACCTGACGCAGGACACGGGCCTGCAACTGTTTTCCGGCTACGGCGCCGGATTCGTCGCAGTGAACAACGTGCGTTACGAAAAGTGCGTGGTGGTCAGCCCGCAGGCAGTCATCGAATGGAGGGTGAGCGGGTTTGAGGCGTTGACCGCGGCGGACTTCGGGTTCATCGAATCGTTGAAACCCGAAATCGTGATCCTGGGAACGGGCGCGGCGCAGCGCTTCCCCCGGCCGGAACTCACGCGCGCGCTCGCCGCCGCCGGCGTGGGTATGGAGGTCATGGACAGCCGCGCGGCGTGCCGCACCTACAACATCCTTGCGACCGAAGGCCGCAAGGTACTCGCGGCTGTGCTGGTTGAGTAATACCTGTAGTCAGCCCGGCGGACGCTTGAGATAACGTCTTACCTTGATCCAGCTGCCGCATTCTTCCGGTATCAGCGGGCGCGAAAAATAAAAACCCTGGATTTCGTCGCAGCCGTGCTCCACGAGAAACGCCAGCTGGGCCTCGGTTTCCACCCCCTCCGCCACCACTTTCAATCCCAGGTTGTGCGCCATCGAGATCAGCGCACGGGTGATGGTGGCGTCGTCGGCGTCGGTGGTGAGGTCCTTGATGAAGGAACGGTCCACCTTGAGCACATCGAACGGAAAGCGCTTGAGATAGGCCAGGCTCGAATAGCCGGTGCCAAAATCGTCGATGGAAAGGCCCACCCCGAGATCCCCCACGAACTTCAGGATGAGCGCCGTTTCCTCGAGATTGGACATAAGAGAGCTCTCCGTGATCTCGACCTCGATCAGCCTCGGATCCACCTGTTGCTCATCGAGGATGCGCTTGATCGTGTCGCCAAGGTCCCTGGAGGCGAACTGGCGCGGAGAGAAATTGACTGCGACCGGCACCGGTGCGATCCCCGCGCGCCGCCACGTCCTGATCTGCTCACATACGGCTTTCAACACCCACTCGCCGACCGGCACGATCAGCCCGGTCTCCTCCAGAACCGGCATGAACTCGCCGGGCGATACCAGTCCGCGATCCGGGTGCTGCCAGCGCAGCAACGCCTCCACGCCGACGATGCTTCCGTCCGCCACGCTCGCCTTGGGCTGGTAGTAGAGAACGAATTCGTCACG
>JBGQGU010000509.1:0-2941 GCA_041497655.1 Gammaproteobacteria bacterium | reverse complement strand
GGCGGCGAGCATCAGGAAACCCGGCGTGCAGTAGCCGCATTGAAGCCCGTGGTGCTCGATGAAGGCGCGCTGGAGCGGGTGCAGCTTCTCGCCGTCGGCCAGCCCTTCGACCGTGCGGATCCTGCGGCCCGCCGCCTGCACGGCAAACATGAGGCAGGAGCGCACTGGCTCGCCGTCGAGGAGGATGGTGCAGGCCCCGCACACGCCGTGCTCGCAGCCGAGATGCGTTCCGGTCTGCCCGCATTCCTCCCGGATCACATCGGCCAGGGTGCGGCGGGCCTCCACCTGAACCGCGTGATCCTTCCCGTTGATGTTGAGCGTGACGCCGACTTTCATGCCGCGGCGCTTTCCAGTGCCCGGCGCGTCAGCACTCGCGCGAGGTCGCGCCGATAGCGGGCGGAGTACCTGGCGTCCTCGAGCGGCTCAACGGAGCGGGCCACCCGGTCGGCGGCCGCGCGGAACAGCTCGCCGGAGGGTCGCTGCCCTTCCAGCATGGACTCCGCCGCTCCGATGCGCCGGGGACTCCCCTCCACGCCTCCGACCCCGATGCGCGCCGCGGTCATGACGCCATTCCTGATGCGGAAGGTCGCAAGCGCCATCGCGATCGCGAAATCGCCCGCGCGCCGGCTGAACTCGCAAAAACCGAACCGGGCGACCGGCGGCGGCAGCGGCAGGCGCACCTCTGCGAGCAGCTCGTCCGCGGCGAGTGCGGTCGTCATCGCTCCCTGGAAATAATCAGCTGCCGCGATGGCGCGCGTTCCGCGCACGCTCCGCGCCATCATCGTTGCGCCCAGCGTCGCGGCGACCAGGCACCACTCCGATGCGGGATCCGCATGGGCGAGACTGCCGCAGAAGGTGCCGCGGATGCGGATCGGATAGTGCGCAATATGACGGACCACGTGCGAGAGCAGCGCTCCCAACGGACCATCCGCCGCCGGGCGATGGAAGGCCGCATGCCGCACGCAGGCGCCAATCGCAAGCTCGCCCGCTCTCACCACCAGGTGATCGAGTCCCCTCACGCCGTTGATGTCCACGAGGTGAGCGGGCAACGCCAGGCGCAATGCCATCGCGGGCACCAGGCTCTGCCCCCCGGCAAGAACCCGCCCCTCCCGCGGCGCGACTTCGGCGAGCAGCGCGACCGCCGCCTCCACCGTCTTCGGCGCGTGATACTCAAAATGTGCGGGCTTCATTCCAGAATCTGTCTCAAATACAAAGAATGGACAGGATTAATCCTGTCTATTTGGGTGTTTCCTGAACAGGCGCACGATCGAGTCCCACAGCACCCTTGCGATCAGCGCCAAACCTGAAACCGGCTTCGTCGGTGCCGGAACCGCTTCCACCGCGGCAGCCGGCTGCGACCGGGACTGCTCGATCTGCGCCTTCAGGGCGCTCCCGAACTGCGCGATCAATTGCGAGGCAACGCTCTGGATCATGCCGGAGCCGCGGCCATACTGGGCGATCGACCCCGCCAGCTTCACGTCGGTATGAATCAATACGCGGGTGCCATTCCCGGCCGGTTCCAGCCGGAAATCAATCACCGAGTCGGCGCTGCCGCGGCCCTTGGGGTCCGCGCCCTGCGCCTTCAACCGCGCCTTGCGGTTCGCTGAATCGATATCTTCCAGGCGGGCCTGCCCGACCAGCGACATCGCCACCGGCCCGATCCGAACGGCGACCCTGCCCTTGTAGGTCTGAGCGTCCACCACTTCGGTCAGCTCCGCGCCCGGGATGCAGGCCGCGATGCGCTGGATGTCGAGCAGCACCTTCCACGCTTCGTCCGGCGGCAGCGGCACTTCCAGCGTGTTGTCGAACTCCATTGCGGCTACGAGAGAACCCGCCACGGGATCGTCTCGCCGCCGCGGTGGATCAGCGCGCGTTCCTCGGGGCCGTCGACCTTCATTTCCACCGGCGCCTTCCATGGCGTGCGCTCGAGCGTGATCGTCTCCGCGTTCGGCGGCAAGCCGTAGTGCCGCGGGCCATTGAGCGAGGCAAACGCTTCGAGCCGGTCGAGCGCATTCTCCTCGTCGAAGACCTGCGCGTAGGACTCGATCGCCACTGGCGAATTGAAAAGCCCCGCGGCGCCGACCACGTCGAGCTTTCTCGCCACCGGGTGCGGAGCCGAGTCCGTCCCCAGGAAAAAGCAGCTCTCGCCGGAGGTCGCGGCTGCGCGCAGCGCGGCGCGGTCTTTCGCCGTCTTGATGACCGGCGCGCAATACATGTAGGGGCGGTTGCCCCAGCCGAGCCAGTCGGTGCGCGTCAACATGAGGTGATAGGGCGTGATCGTGCCGCCCACCTGCCCCGCCTTCGAGCGCACGAAGTCGACGCCAACCTTCGACGACACGTGCTCGAGGACCACCTTGAGCCCCGGGAAGTCGCGTGTGAGCGGAACGAGGTCGCGCTCGATGAACACCGATTCGCGGTCGAATACGTCGACGTCCGGGTCGATCACCTCGCCATGAATCAGCAACCGCATGCCGACTTTTTCCATGCGCTCGATCACGCGGCGAATTTTCCGGTAGTCCGAGACGCCGGCCGCGGAGTGGGTCGTCACGTTCGCCGGATAGATCTTGACGCCGGTGAAAACCCCCGCCCTGAATCCGGATTCCACTTCGTCGGGGTTCGTCTCGTGCGTCATGTAGCACGTCATCAGTGGCTCGAACTTCGCGCCCACGGGAAGCGCCTTCAGAATGCGGGCGCGATACTCCGCCGCCTCCTTCACCGTGCACACCGGCGGCAGCAGGTTGGGCATGATGATCGCGCGGCCGAAATGGCGCGCCGTGTACGACAGCGCCGCCTTGAGCATCGCGCCATCGCGCACGTGCAGGTGCCAGTCGTCGGGCTTGCGGAGGGTGATGCGGTTCATTGATGTTCAGATACTTGACGCAAAGGCGCAAAGGCGCAAAGTTACGATCGAACTAGGGAACCTGTGACAATGTATGGATTC
>JBGQGU010000508.1:0-2952 GCA_041497655.1 Gammaproteobacteria bacterium | reverse complement strand
CGAGATGCGCCCGTACGAGCCGGGCAAGAGCCCGAAGCCGCTGTCCATCGCCGGTCGGGAGCTCAGGAACTTCCCCGAGTACTTCGCGGCGGGCGGCCGCGGCGTCGGCGCCTTCGCCGGCTCGGGGCCGAGCCCGGCGCACGTGTTCTGCGTCGCCCCCCAGAAATACGTCGGCCACCCCCCACACAACGAGGACCTCCAGAACTTCCGGGCGGCGCTCCACGGCGTGAAGGCGGAGGAAGCGTTCCTGCCCGCGAATACGCCCGGCACGATCGAGCACTGGCTGCGCAACGAGCACTACCCGGACGAAGAGGCATTCATCTATGCGATCGCCGAAGCCATGCGTGAGGAATACAAGGCGATCGTGGATGCGGGCTTTCTCCTGCAGATCGACGACCCCGACCTCCCCGACGGCTGGCAGATGTACCCCGAGATGAGCGTCGCCGCTTACCGGAAATACGCGACGATGCGGGTGGACGCGCTGAACCACGCGCTGCGCGGCATCCCGCGGGAGAATATCCGGCTGCACGTGTGCTGGGGCAGCTTCCACGGCCCCCACCAGCAGGACATCCCGCTGAAGGAGATCGTCGACATCATCTTCCGGGTGCGCGCATCGAGCTACTCGATCGAGGCCTCCAACCCCTGCCACGAGCACGAATGGCGCGTGTTCGAGGACGTCAAGCTGCCCGATGGCGCGGTGCTCATTCCCGGCGTCGTGGGCCACTACTCGGATTTCATCGAGCACCCCGAGCTGGTGGCCGAGCGCCTGGTGCGCTACGCGAATCTCGTCGGGCGCGAGAACGTGATAGGGGGTACCGATTGCGGCCTCGGGCCCCGCGTCGGGCACGCCAGGATCGCGTGGGCGAAGCTCGAAGCGCTCGCCGCCGGCGCGCGCATCGCGAGCAAGAAACTCTGGGGCGGCGCTAGGTCACGAAGGACGCCGAGCGAATGGAAGAACAAGAAGAAGTGACGCGGCGGCACACTGGCGCTCCCCTCCTTGTCGAGGAGGGGTGCTCGCTGGGCGAGCGGGGTGGTGGATCCAGGAGACTCAGCTCATGACCTGCGCTGAACCACCCCGGCGTTCCACGCCACCCCTCCTTGGAAAGGAGGGGAGTCTTGAGATGGTCGAATCACGACTCACGAAACACGACTCACGCCTTCCCCTATTCCTTCGCCCTCTTCTTCCAAAGCTCCCACGGCCGGTCGATGACGCTGTCGTTCGTCCGGCTCGCGTTCGCGGCCTCTTGCTCGTTGAGGAAGGTGATCGTGCCGAGCCGCACGGCGTCGGACTGCAGGCGCGCGTTCACTTCCGCGTAGATCGCGCGATAGACCACCTGCTTGAGCGTCGCCCCGACCGCCACCGAGCCGTGGCCGCGCATCAAGGCAAACGGCGCCGCGCCCAGCGTCCGGGCGAGCGCCGCGCCGAGCTTGCGGTCGCGGATCAGCATGTCCGTCGCCGGGCCGCCCGCTTCGCGTATCTCGAAGATCGGCGTCGCCGACCCGAGGAAGCCGCTCATGTGGAAGACCGGACGCAGGGACGTTCCGGTGATGCCGAAGGGGATCAGCGCCGGCGAATGGCTGTGAACGATGGCTTGCACGTCGGAGCGCGCGCGGTAGATCTCGCTGTGGATGTAGCGCTCGAGATAAGGTTTTCGGCCCCGCGGATTCAACGGCTCGCCTTCCATGCCGAATTCCATGACGTCCCGGGCGGTCACCGTTGCGGGAGCGATGCTCTTCGACAGCAGGAATCGCTCCGGGTCCCGCTCATCGCGCATGCTGACGTGGCCGAACCCGTCCACCACGCCCTCCTTGAACAGGATGTGATTCGCGCTGACCAGATCGTCGATCAGTCCCTTGTGGCTCATGGGAGATCCCTCCGTTTCATTGCGTGCAGGTGGCAGTGCAGAATGCCGCCCGCTTGTATTACACTGGCAGTCTAAACCGAAGGCGGCGGCACAACCAATACGGAGGAGGACCATCTCATGATGCATAAATGGCTAGTGACTGTAATCGCGGGTGCGGCGGCGTGGATTGGCGCAGCGGGCGCGCAAGATTACCCGACCCGGCCCGTCCGGGTCGTGGTGCCCTACGCTGCCGGCGGCCTGCCCGACACGATGACCCGCCTTGCTTCCACCAGGATGACCGAGATCCTGGGCCAGCAGATCGTCGTGGATAACCGCCCCGGCGCAGGCGGCATCGGAGCCTGCGACCTGGTCGCCCATGCGAATCCCGACGGCTACACGCTGCTGATCGTCGACGTCGCGCAAACCGCGATCAATCCCGCCCTCTACTCCAAGCTTCCTTATGACACGCTGCGTGATTTCACGCCGGTCAGCCTGATGGGCACCTCTGCGCAGTTCCTGACGGCGAACGCTTCGGTGCCGGCCAACACGCTTCCGGAGCTCATCAAACTCGTGAAGGGCAAGCCGGGCCAGATGCGGTACGGCTCGGGCGGTATCGGCAGCGTCCATCACCTCAGCATGGAGGCGCTCAAGACGCCGCTCGGCCTCGATATCGTGCACGTGCCGTACAAGGGCAACGGGCAGGCCATACCCGCCATGATCGGGGGCGAAGTGGCGCTCGTGTTTTCGGCGCTGCCGGCAATCGAGGGGCATCTCAAGACGGGGCGCGTGAAGCTGCTCGCGGTCAACACGATCAAGCGCTCGCCGCAGGCGCCGAACGTACCGACCGTCTCCGAGGTAACCGGCATCCAGGACTACGACTATCCGCCCGCGATCGGCGTCCTCGCGCCGGCGAAAACGCCGAAGGCCGTCGTCGACCGCATCGCCGCGGCAGTCGCCAAGGCGGTCAACCATCCGGACACGGCAAGCCGTTATACCGCGCTCGGCATCGACTCGGTGGGCAACACCCCGGCGCAATACGCCGCGCAGATCCGCATCGACATTGTGAAATACGCGAAAGCGGTCAAGACCTCCGGCGTCAAGGTGGAGT
>JBGQGU010000507.1:0-2952 GCA_041497655.1 Gammaproteobacteria bacterium | reverse complement strand
CGGCTGTCGTCGTAGAGAGCGACCCCGGTCTCATCGCAGGAGGTTTCGATGCCAAGCACCAGCATGAGGGTCAGAACGGCTTTAAAAATCTCTTATGGCTTGATATAATACAAGTTTTCGAGATCGACCCAGGGATGATATGACGACTGTCCGCGTCAAGGAGAACGAGCCGTTCGAGGCGGCGCTGCGCCGCTTCAAGCGTACTATCGAGAAAACCGGCCTGCTGACCGAATTGCGGGCCCGCGAGTACTACGAGAAGCCCACCACCGAACGCAAGCGCAAACTCGCCGCCGCGATCAAGCGCCATCACAAGCGCCTGCGCTCGCAGCTCCTGCCGCCGCGGATGTTCTAAGAAAGGTAAGCGGTAAGCAGTAAGCGGAGAGGGGTGAAGGGCAAGCACCTTCGCCCTTTTTGTTTTCCTGCCTACCACTCACCGCTGACCGCTGACCGCTCACCGCTCACATGTCTTTGAAGGCCCGCATCAACGACGACGTGAAAGCCGCGATGCGCGCGGGTGACGCCGGGCGCCGCGATGCGCTGCGACTGCTGCTCGCCGCGGTGAAGCAGCGCGAGGTGGACGAGCGCAGGGAACTCACTGATGCCGACGTGGTGTCCGTCATCGACCGCATGACCAAGCAGCGGCGCGAGTCGATCGTGCAGTTCGAGAAGGGCGGGCGGCAGGACCTCGCCCAGAAAGAGCAGTTCGAGCTCGGGCTGCTGCTAAGCTACATGCCGCAGTCGCTGTCGGACGCCGAGATCGCAACCGCGGTGGCGGAGGCTATTTCCGCGACCGGCGCCAAGGCCCCGGCGGACATGGGCAAGGTCATGGGCGCGCTGAAGGGCAAGCTCGCCGGCCGTGCCGACATGGGCAAAGTATCGGCATTGGTTAAATCGAAGCTATCGGGCAGCTGAAGCAGCACCCGGCACGGCCCTGCGCCCCTGCCCGCACCCCCGCTCTGCGGCACCGAGTCCGGGGCGCGCCGCTTCGACATGGGAAAAGTTTCGGCATTGGTCAAATCGAAGCTATCAGGTAGCTGAAGCAGCACCCGGCACGGCCCTGCGCCCCTGCCCGCACCCCCGCTTGCCGCGCCCTCCGGAAGGTCATCGCAGGTACAGAGGGACGGGGCGTCGGGCGCTTGCGGCGCTTCCCGCTCCACCGCTAAAGCGGAGTCCGAGTCCGCGCCGCGCACCTCCTCCGGGGCGCGCCGCTTCGACATGGGCAAAGTATCGGCATTGGTTAAGACGAAGCTCTCCAGCTGATTACTCACGGGCGGCCCGTCCCGTATCGGGTTCAGACATTACTACAAGATGGCAAGATAGTTGCTTGTATTTGCGGCCCCTGATCCGACGCTTCTTTATCTGTTCTGCCTCGCTTGATACGGGGCTATACTTTCGGACGCAAATCATTCGCGCAATCGACACGCCCGTTATTTGTTTCCCACAGCATCCCTTGCGCGCATGATTCCGCAGTCCTTCATCCAGGACCTTCTCAGCCGGGTTGACATCGTCGAGGTCGTGGACCGGCACGTGAAGTTGAAGCGCGCCGGTGCCAACTACGTCGCGTGCTGCCCGTTCCACAGCGAGAAGACACCTTCCTTCACGGTCTCCCAGACGAAGCAGTTCTACCATTGCTTCGGCTGCGGCGCGCACGGGACGGCGGTTGGATTCCTGATGGAGCACGGCGGCATGGGCTTCGTCGAAGCGGTCAAGGACCTGGCCCAGAGCGTGGGGATGAAGGTGCCCGAAGTGCGCACCGAGACGGAGCGACGCAGGGCCGAGCAGGGCGCAAGCCTCTATGAAGTGCTGCTGCGCGCGGCGCAACATTACCGGGCGCAGCTGAAGGATGCGGCGCACGCCATCGCATACCTCAAGAAGCGCGGCGTCTCCGGCGAGATCGCCAAGCGCTTCGGCATCGGCTACGCCCCGGACGAATGGCAGAACCTGGCGGCGGTGTTCACCGATTACGAGGGCAAGGCCCTCGCCGAGGCGGGGCTGGTGAAGGCGAGTGACGACGGCCGGCGCTACGACGTGTTCCGCAACCGCATCATCTTCCCGATCGTGGACGTGCGCGGCAACGTGATCGGTTTCGGTGGCCGGGTACTGGGCGACGGCGAACCGAAATACCTCAACTCGCCGGAAACGCCGGTGTTCGAGAAGGGACGCGAGCTCTACGGCCTCTACCAGGCGCGGCGCGCGATCCGCGACGCGGGCCGGGTGCTGGTGGTCGAGGGCTACATGGATGTGGTCGCGCTCGCGCAGTCTGGCATTGAGTACGCGGTGGCGACCCTTGGCACCGCGACGACGCCGCTGCACGTGCAGAAGCTCCTGCGGCAGGCCGACGAGATTGTATTCTGCTTCGATGGCGACGAAGCGGGACGCCGCGCCGCCTGGCGCGCGCTCGAAGTGAGCCTCTCCCAGCTCACCGACGGCAAGCAGGTTAAGTTCCTGTTCCTGCCCGAAGGCGAAGATCCGGATACCTATGTGCGCCAGCACGGGAAGAGCGTGTTCGAGGGCCTGTTCGGGCGGTCGGTGCCGTTGTCGAGGTTCCTGATCGACGAGCTCGCCGGCCGCGTCGATATGGCCACGGCCGAGGGCCGCGCCCGATGCGTCCACGAGGCGAAGCCCCTGTTAAGGCAGATGCCGGCGGGTGCGCTCCGCCTTCAGCTCGCGCGGGAGCTGGCCGAGAAATGCCGCCTGACTGTCAATGAGCTGATGCAGTTGTGCGAGCTTGCGTCCCCGTCGGCTCAGTCCCGGGGCGCTCCGGCGCGCCCTGCGCGGACGCCGCCGACGTCCCTGGCGCGGCAGTTGCTGCGCCTTCTGGTGTCCAACCCGGTATTCTCGGAGCAACTCTCCCCGGAGCGGCGGGCGATGCTGGATGCGCCCGAGCTCGCCTCGGTGGCGGAACTCGTGGACGCGGTGAAGGAAAGCGGCGCCACCACGCCGGCGATGCTG
>JBGQGU010000506.1:0-2964 GCA_041497655.1 Gammaproteobacteria bacterium | reverse complement strand
CGCGCAGGTGATCTCGAGCGGCTTCGGCGAGGTGGACGAGGGGCGGGAACTGCAGGAGGCGCTGGTCACGGCGGCGCGGGCGGGTGGCATGCGGCTGATCGGCCCCAACTCTCTCGGCATCTACACGCCGCGCGGGCGCGTCACCTTCACGGAGATTGGGCCGGAAGAAACCGGCGTGGTCGGCATCGTCTCGCAGAGCGGGGGCCTGGGCACCGACATCATCCGGCGCGGCTTGACGCGCGGGCTCAAGTTCTCGGGGCTGATCACTGTCGGCAATTGCGCCGACATCGGCCCCAACGACCTGCTCGAGTTTTACTTGGCAGATGCGCAGACCCGGGTGATTGGCCTGTACATCGAGACAGCGGGCGATGGCCGGCGCCTGTTCGAGATCCTGCGCGGGGCGCGCGCGGCGAAACCGGTCGTGATCCTCAAGGGCGGGCGCACCCGGCAGGGCCGGGCGGCAGCGATCTCGCACACCGGCTCGCTCGCCGGCGACGACCGGGCGTGGGTCGCGCTCTCGAAACAGACCGGCTGCGTGATGACCAACACGCTCGACGAGTTCATCGATACACTGCTCGCATTCCAGGCGCTCGCGCCGCAGCCGCGCCATCCAACGCGCCGCGTCGTGCTGTTCGGCAACGGCGGCGGCGCCAGCGTGCTCGCGACCGACCAGTTCGCGCGGCTCGGCCTCGACGTCGAGCCGTTCGGGAGGGAAACGGTGGAGGCGCTCGCGCTGCTCAAGCTCCCGCCGGGCACCAGCATCACCAACCCGGTGGACGCGCCGGTGGGGACCTTGCAGCAGGAAGACGGGCGCGTCGCGGAGAAGATCCTCGAGGTGATTTACGGCAGCGGCAGGCCGGACGCGTTGGTGATGCACTTGAATCTCTCGGCCTTCGCCGGCCGCACCAAGGCCGAAGTGCTAGACAACCTGGTGCAGGCGGCGCTGCGCGTGCAGGCGCGCTTTCCCGGGCAGGCGCATTTCGTGCTGGTGCTGAGATCGGACGGCGAGCCGGCGCTGGAGGAGCGCAAGCGGGCGTTCCGCGCGCGCGCGGTCGCGCTCGGCATCCCGGTTTACGACGAGATCGCCAACGCCGGAGCGGCGCTAGCCGCGCTCGCCTTCCACGAGCGCTTTCTGGCGACCCGCCAGAAGCGTGATTCGTGATTCGTGCCCTAAACCTCAATCCTCAATCCTCAATCCTCAATCCTGAATCCTCATGTATTCCTATGACTTCCGCGTAACCGGCTACCCCTTCCGGCTGTATAGCGGGAAGGACGCGCTCGAGAGGCTTCCGGCGGAGGTGGCGCGGAACGGCGCACGGCGCGCCTTCATCGTCTGCGGGCGGACGGTGTCGCGCCAGACGCCGCTCATTTCGCGCATGCGGGAGCTGCTCGGGGAGCGACTCGCCGGGGTATTCGACGAGGTCGACAAGGACACCTCGCGGTCGTCGGTCACGCGCGCGACGGACGCTGCCCGCTCGGCGCAGGCGGACCTGGTGATCGGCGTGGGCGCGGGCAGCGTGATCCAGGGTGCGCGCATCGTGACGATCCTGCTCGCGGAGAAGCGGCCGGTCGAGCAGCTCGTGACGCAGTATCCCGAGTGCGGGCCGGCGATCAGCCCCAAGCTGCTGGAGCCGAAGCTCCCGATCGTGAACGTGCTCACCGCGCCCACCACGGCGCAGAACCGCGCCGGCTCCCGCATGAAGGACGATGTGACCGCGCGCGGCATGGAGTTCTTCGACCCCAAGACGCGCCCCGTGGCGATCTTCTGGGACACCGATGCGCTGCTCACGGCCCCGCCGCAGTTGATCCGCACCGGCGCGGCGACGATCTGGTGCCGCGCCGTCATGAACCTCGGCGCGATCGATGATAACCCGCTGGTGGAGGGCGACCGGCTGCAATCCTACCGCCTCGCCTCGGGGGCGATCGAGCGCATCGCGGACCCCGCTGATCCCGCGCCCCGTTTCGATCTGTGCGCGGCGACGCTCCTGCAGAACCGTGAGTCCGACGACGGCGGCGAGCAATTCGCGCGCCACTGGGCGATGCGCGTCGCCTATGCTTTCAGCACGGCGCTGATCAGCGTCTTCCCCCGGGTCGGCCAGGGCGAGGGTTACAGCGCGCTGATGGGAACCGCGCTGCGCCGGCTTGGCGGCCGCGACCCCGAGGCGATGGCGCGCATCGCCGCCGCGCTCGGCATGGGCGGCGTCGCGGCGTCCGACGCGCCCAGCCGCATCGCGGACAGGATGGACGCGGTGTTCCGCTCTCTCGGCATGCCGACACGGCTCTCGGGGCTCGGCATCGCGCGTGAAAGGCTGCCGCAAGTGCTGGAGCGGTCGCTCACGAACTTCAACGCCGACCCGAAGCGCGAGTTCGTGCGCGAACGAGAAACGCTGGCCGAGACTCTTGAGGCTGCGTGGTGAGGACGGATGACTTTACGCGATCGATCGTTGTCGCCGCCAGCGTTTCTTACATGGAGGATAATTCGATATTTGGGATCCGGCCTGGCACGTCGAATTTGATGGCGGTCCCGTCATAGGAGGAAGGGATGAAAACGTTGATTGTGTTCTTGTTATGCGCAGGATGCGCGGTGGGCGCAGCCTGCGCATGGGCGCAGGGCTATCCCGTCAAGCCGGTGCGCGTGGTGGTCGGATTCTCCGCGGGCAGCACCACCGATCTCATCGGGCGCGTGCTGGCGGCGAAGATGGGCGACGGACTCGGGCAGCCGGTGGTGGTGGACAACCGCCCCGGCGCGGGCGCCAACATCGCGGCGGAGCTGGTCGCGAAGGTGGCGCCGGACGGTTACACCGTGCTGCTCGCGAATGCCGGGATCGCAACTGGCGCGACCGCCTACGTCAAGCTCAACTTCAACGCGCTGCGCGATTTCGCGCCGGTGTCGCAGGTGAGCGCGACCCCGCACATCCTGGTGACGCACCCCTCGCTGCCGCCGAAAACGGTGAAGGAGCTGGT
>JBGQGU010000505.1:0-2972 GCA_041497655.1 Gammaproteobacteria bacterium | reverse complement strand
GCGAGCAGATCCTGCTCGCTATCGATCAACGTGAACTTGGGCCCGTGCTCCCAAAAAGCGCCATTCCGCTGGTAGATATAGTTCACGTACTCCACGTAGCGGCCACTGATGCAGCGCATTACCCGCGAGAGAGGCTGCTCCGTGTCCAGACCGACGAGCAGCTGCACATGGTCTGGCATCAGTACATAAGCATGGATCGCGCACCTGTGACGCTCCGCCGTTTCCTTCAGGCAATCGAGGTAGACAAGGTAATCCTCGTCGGTGAAAAAACACGGGGAACTGTCGTTCCTGCGGTGAACCACGTGGCGCAGAGTGCCAGCCATCTTGCGTACGGTCCTGTCACACATCGCTCACTCCTGAAGAGGAATGGGTTTAGTGGATCTGATGGGATTCGTTCAGCCCGTTCTGGCGGGAGACCAGGCGCTGCATCAACTTGAGATCACGCGAGCTCAACCGGAGCGCGCTGTCGACCCAGATCTGCACAACGTCGAGCAGCTCCGAGAATTCGATGCGATGCACGCGCCGGCGCACTTGCGCGAGCGCGGCGAACCCATTGCGGCTGCGGCCGCGGCGCCGGATGAGCGCTGCAACCTCGGCCTCGCCGTTGCCGTTTTCAGCCACCAGGTCGACCACGCCCTGCGCGGCCATTTCCTCCGCGGTGAAGATCTTGCCGCTGGTGATCAGCTCCTCCGCGCCCCGCTGCCCGATGCGGCGCTCGAGGAACGAATAGGCGCCCATGCCCGGGAACAGGTTGAAGATGATCTCGGGAAAGCCGAAGCGGGCGCTCTTTTCCGCGACGAGCACATCGCTCGACAGCGCCGCCTCGAAACCGCCGCCGAGGCATTCGCCTTGCACCAGGGAGATCGTGGTGAGCGGCAGGTTATGCCCGGTGTAGTTGCGGTAGAGCACATCGATGCACGCGCGCCCGTAGCGCAGCAGACCTTGGCGGTCGCGGGTATCGATCAGCTGCTTGAAAAGATCAAGGTCGCCGCCGAGATTGAACACGCCCTGCGCGGCCGAGGCGAGCACCACGTACTCGATGGGGTGCTCCTCCCCGTAGCAGTCGATGTTCCCGCCGGTGGCAACGAGAAAGTCGTAGTACGCCCGGATGTCGGCGAGCAGGGCGGGATTGAAGCACGGCCGCGGCTCGGGCGCCCAGCGTGACCACAGCGCGCGTGTATCCTTGTCGAAATGCGCGCGCAGTTGCGGCGAGAAGCTGAATTCGACGCCGTTGGTGAGCGGTTGACTGGCTGGAAGTTGGCGTGCTTCGAGTACAGCGGACGGGACGTGCATATCCATGATGGCTCTCCCCAAGAGAACGAGTGAAACGGATTAAAAAAACAGCTTGTGATTTAGATCACGCCTCGATTAAACGTTAAGTATTCATTAGAAAGCAAATCTAACATTCTGATAGATTTTCATTTTTTGGTTTAGAAACAGGGATTAACGAAGGGCGCCAAACTGCCGCTTGGCGCCATGATTCCGCCCTTTGTCGCGTACCGCGCAACACCGGCAGGCGGTTACGCGAGTCCACATTATTGACGTCGCGCCGACCGCCAGATGATAATCCAGGTTAACTATAACGAATAAGTCTTTGTGATTACCCGAATTTTGAGGTTCATCCTTCGGGGGCTGTTTCGTGTCCGGGTCGAGGGGGATGTCTCACAACTGAGTACCGGGCGGGTACTGATCGTCGCCAATCACGATTCAGTGCTCGACGGCGCGCTATTGGGGCTGTTCCTGCCGGGAAACGTCACGGTCGCGGAGGCCGGCGATGGGCTGCGGCACGGGTTCGTGCGGCTGCTGATGCGCGTCGTGCCGCACGTCATCCTCAACCCCCAGCGCCCCCTCGCGCTGAAGCGGCTGATACGGCTCGTGGAACGCGGACGGCCCGTGCTGCTGTTTCCGCAGGGCCCGGCGACCCCCACGGGCGGCCTCACCAAGATCTACGATTCGGCGGCAGTGATCGCCGCGCGCTGCAACGCGTGGATCGTGCCGGTCCGCATTACGGGTACGCTCTATTCCCGGTACGCCGCGGTCGGTGGCCGGTTCCCCAAGCGCCGCTTCCCCCAAGTCACCATCAGGATATTGCCGGGGCGGCGGCTGCCGGCGCAGTTGCAGGCGTCGGGGAAGACGCGGCGGCGCCGGCTGGCGGACGAGCTGCTCAAGATCATGCAGCACATGATGTTCGCCTCGCGACTGCCGGCAACGTTGTTCGGGGCCCTGGTTGACGCCGCCGAATTGCACGGGCGCGGCACCCTCATCCTGGAGGACACGCAACGCCAGCACTCGTACCGCGACTTGATCAAGGCCAGTCTCGCGCTGGGACGGCTGGTCGCCAGGCTCGCCGGGGACGGGGAAATCGTTGGCGTGCTGATGCCCAACCTGGCGACGACAGTCGCGCTCCTGTTCGGCTTGAGCGCGGTGCGGCGCACGCCGGCCCTGCTCAACTACACGGCCGGGCCCGACGCGCTGCGCAGCGCCTGCATCGCCGCCGGGATCAAGACCCTCGTCACTTCCCGGCGCTTTGTCGATGTCGCGCGGCTGGGGGGCTCCGTCGCCGCGCTGAGCACCCTGCGCATCGTCTACCTGGAGGATCTGCGCACGCGGTTCGGGTTGCTTGACAAGCTCTGGCTGATGGGCTGGGCGCTGTGGCGGCCGCGTGCCGTGGTGCCCGACTGCGACCCGGAGGAAACCGCGGTGGTCCTGTTCACTTCAGGCTCGGAGGCGCGGCCCAAAGGTGTCGCGCTGAGTCACCGCGCGTTGCTCGCCAACATCGCGCAGATGGGCGCGGTCATCGATTACGGGCCCAACGACAAGTTCCTGAACTCGCTGCCCATGTACCACTCCTACAGCCTGACTGCGTGCACGCTGCAGCCGCTGCTGACCGGCACCCGCAGTTACCTGTACACCACGCCGCTGCATTACAAAGTGATCCCCGAGCTTGCCTACACGCGCGGCTGCACCTATGT
>JBGQGU010000504.1:0-2980 GCA_041497655.1 Gammaproteobacteria bacterium | reverse complement strand
GGCTGCCGCTGATCAGGAACGGCAGGCTGCGCGCGCTCGGCATCAGCGGCGCGAAACGCAGCACCGCCGCACCGGAGATTTTGACCATCGCCGAGGCCGGCATGAAGGGCTTCGAGGCGAGCACCTGGTTCGGTGTATTTTCCCCCACCGGGACGCCACCAGCGATAGTGAAGCGGCTGAGCGCCGAAATCGTACGCATCGTGCAGCAGCCCGACATGAAGGAACGCCTGCTCGCGCAGGGCGCGGACCCGATCGGCATGCCCGCGGAGGAGTTCCGCGCCTACGTCAAGGCGGAACTCGCCAAGTGGAGCAAGGTGGTGCAGGGCTCCGGCGCCAAGGTCGAATGATGCGTGAGTGAGTCGTGATTCGAGCAAGATTCAAAGCTAACGGCCTTTCACTGCCCACTGAAATCAAGAGAGTCGATTCACGAATCACCATTCACGATTCACGCCTTTCTTACGAATGGAAGTTACCCGCATCCTCGCCCGCTACCTGGTGACGTCGCGCTGGGAAGACATCCCGGAGCGCGTGCGTCACGAGGCTGCGCGCGCGCTGCTCAACTGGCTCGGCTGCGCGGTCGGCGGTAGCCGTCACGAGACCGTGGAGTGCGCGCTCGCGGCGGTGCAGCCTTTCTGCGGCCCGCCTCAGGCCGCCGTGCTCGGGCGTGCCGAGCGCGTGGACATCCTTCATGCGGCACTGTTGAACGGCATCAGCTCGCACGTGCTCGACTTCGACGACACGCATGCGCGCGCGATCCATCCCAGCGCGCCGGTCCTGCCCGCGCTGCTCGCCTTATCGGAATGGCGCAAGGTAAGCGGCGCGGAATTCGTGCACGCATTCGTGCTGGGGGTGGAAGCCGAAGAGCGTATCGGCCTGTCGGTATTTCCGGAGCACTACGAGGCCGGCTGGCACATCACGGGAACCGCCGGCGTGTTCGGCGCCGCCGCCGCGGCCGGCAAGCTGCTGGGACTCGACGGGCGGAGCATGGCGTGGGCCCTCGGCATCGCGGCCACGCAATCCGCCGGCCTGCAGGAAATGTTCGGCACCATGTGCAAGAGCCTGCATCCCGGACGCGCCGCGCAGGGCGGGCTCACCGCCGCGCTGCTCGCGGCGAAGGGCTTCACCAGCTCGGAGCAGGCGATCGAGGCACCACGCGGCTTCGCGCGCGTGCTCTCGACGAAATTCGATCCCGAGGTCATCACGGCGGGTCTCGGCGAGCGCTTCGAGCTGCTGTCCAACATGTACAAGCCCTATGCCTGCGGCCTCGTCGTGCACGCGGCGATCGACGGTTGCATCGAGATCCGCCGCGAGCACGGGCTGGGGCCCGATGCGATCGAGGCGGTCGAGCTCACGGTGAGCCCGCTCGTGCTCAAGCTCACCGGCAAACCCTCTCCGCGATCCGGGCTCGAGGGCAAGTTCAGCGTCTACCACGCGGTTGCGGCCGCCCTTGTCCACGGGGCGGCGGGTGAGGAGCAGTTCAGTGACGCCTGCGTGCGCGATCCGCGCGTCGTCGCCCTGAGAAATCGGGTGAGCGCACGGGAGGATTCCGCCATCGGCAGGACGGAGGCGCGTGTTACCATCCGCACCCGGGACGGACGCACGTTCGGCCACCATGTCGAGCACGCTCTCGGCACGCTTGCGCGCCCGATGAGCGATGCCGACCTCGAGGCAAAATTCAAGGGGCTCGCACGGGAAGTGCTTCCGCCCGCTCAGATCGAGGAGGCCATCCATCTCTGCTGGAAGATCGCCGCGTTGCAGGACGCCGGGGCGCTTGCCCGCGCGGCGGTGACGCGGTCATGAAAACGCCCGGCATTCGCGGTCATATGGGGATTGAATGAAGGATATGCCGAAAACCGAAGCTGAAATTTCCCCGTTGATGCGGCAGGTCGCGGCGTACATCGCCGGCGCGCTGAAGCGGCCGCTGCCGGAGGAAGTCGTCGAGAAGACGAAGCATCACGCGCTCGACACGATCGCGGCAATGGTGTCGGGCTCGCGGTTGCTCCCCGGGAAGAAGGCGATCGCCTACGTGAAAACCCTGGGTGGCGCGAAGGAGGCGTGTGTGATCGGCTCGCGCGTCACCACGACCGCCCAGCACGCGGCGCTCGCCAACGGCATGCTGGGCCATGCCGACGAAACCGACGACTCGCACGCGCCTTCCCTTTGCCACCCCGGTTGCGCCATCGTGCCTGCGGCGCTGGCGATGGCCGAGCGCGAAGACCGCAACGGCGCGGCGTTCCTGCGCGCGGTGGCGCTCGGCTACGACGTCGGCACCCGGCTCAACATGGCGCTGCACGCCTACGACTTCCGCGACGCCGGGCACTCCAGCCACAGCTTCGGACCGACGTTTGGCGCGGCCGCTGCCGCAGGCGCGCTCGCGAATCTGAACGCCGATGAGGCGCGCTGGCTGCTCTCCTACGCCGCGCAGCAGTGCTCCGGCATCTCGTGCTGGATGCGCGACGAGGAGCACATCGAGAAGGCATTTGATTTCGGCGGCATGCCGGCGCGGAATGGCGTCGTCGCCGCCGCAATGGTCGCCACGGGGTTCACCGGCGTCGACGACGTGTTCTCTGGCGAGCGCAATTTCTTCATCGCTTACGACGAGACGCACCGAATCGGCAAGCCTCCCGAGCCGCAGCGCCTCGTGCAGGGGCTGGGCTCCGCCTACGAGATCATGAACACCAACATCAAGCGCTGGTCGGTGGGCTCCCCCATCCAGGCGCCGCTCGATTCTCTGCTCGACCTCATTCGCGCGCACGGCATTCGCGCCGGCGACGTCGAGAAGCTCACGGTGCGCGTTGCCAAGCAGGGCGCCAACACCACCGACAACCGGACGATGCCTGATATCTGCATGCAGCACATGTGCGCGGTGATGCTGCTCGACGGCATCGTCACCTTCGCGTCGTCGCACGATGAGAGGCGCATGAAGGACCCGAAAGCACTGGCGCTGAGGAGCCGGATGGCGCTCTTCGGCGACGAGGCG
>JBGQGU010000503.1:0-2983 GCA_041497655.1 Gammaproteobacteria bacterium | reverse complement strand
GTCGACGCCGGGGTCGCCGCCGGCATCGCCATCGGCGTGCTGCAGACCGACAAGGTCAACTTCGGCGGCGTCGCGCCGCAGATCATCTACACGGCGAAGCACAGGAAGGTGCATTGCATCGACGGGCTGGGCGTATGGCCCAAGGCGATCACGCCCGATTACTTCATCAAGCGGCACGGCGGCAAGATACCGAAGGGCGTGGAGCGCAGCGTGGTGCCTGCCGCGCCCGACGCGTGGCTCACCGCGCTCGAGCACTTCGGGACCATGAGCTTCGGCGAAGTCGCATCCCACGCCATCCGCTTCGCGCGCGACGGCTTCCCGATGCACCCGATGATGTCGGACTTCATCAAGGAGAACCAGCAAACCTACCGCGGCTGGCCGGCGAGCCGCAAAGTTTTTTTGCCGAAGGGCCGTCCGCCGGAAGTGGGGGAGGTCTTCGTGCAGCCCGATCTTGGCCGGACGATGCAGTACATGGCGGACGAGGAGAAGAAGGTCGCGCGCCGCAAGGGCAGGAAGGCCGGGCTCGGGGCCGCGCGCGATGCCTTCTACAAGGGCGATATCGCGCGAATAGTGACGAAGTTCATCGAGAAAGAGGGCGGTCCGATGCGCTACGAGGACTTCGCGGAATTTCGCGTGAAGTTCGAACCCACGGTGCGCTCGCGCTTCGACGGCATCGAGCTGCACGCCTGCGGGCCATGGTCGCAGGGCCCGGTGCTGCCGATGGCGCTCAACATCCTCAAGGGCTTCGACTTGAAGGCGATGGGGCACAACTCCCCGGAGTACATCCATGTCGTGACGGAAGCGCTGAAGCTGGCGTATGCCGACCGCCACCATCACTTCGGCGATCCGGATTTCATCAAGGTGCCGATCACGGGACTGATGTCGGACCGCTATGCTGAACACCGCCGCTCGCTGATCAGTCTGGAAAAGGCGTGGCCGGAGATGCCGCCGGCGGGCGATCCGGACACGCTGGCGCAATTGAAGCACCGCTGCGTGCCTGCGCCGGAGCCCGATGACGCGCCGGGGCCTGGCGACACTTCGTACCTGTGCGTAATCGACCGGCACGGCAATGCCTTCTCGGCGACGCCCAGCGACGGTTCAGACAAGACCCCCATCATCCCCGGCGTGGGGATACTCTGCTCCGGTCGTGGCACGCAGTCGTGGTCCGATCCCGCGCATCCCAGCTCAGTCGCGCCTGGCAAGCGGCCGCGGCTGACGCCCAATCCAGCGCTGGCGTTCAAGAACGGGCGCGTCTACATGCCGTTCGGCACGCCGGGCGGCGACGTGCAGTGCCAGGCGATGCTGCAGGTGTTTCTCAATATCAACGTGTTCGGCATGCCTCCCCAGGCGGCGGTCGAGGCGCCGCGATTCGCGGGCTACAGCTTCCCCGGCTCGTTCGAGCCGCATCCGTATTACCCGGGGCGGCTCCACCTCGAATCGAGCATCGCCAGGGAGGCGGGGGACGATCTCAGGGAGCTGGGCCACAAGGTCCATGAGTGGGATGACATGACCTGGCTCGCCGGCGCGGTGTGCACCATCGTCGCCGACCACGAAAATGGGGTGCTGCACGGGGGGGCGGATCCGCGGCGGCCGGCGTACGTTCTTGGCTGGTGAACAATAGCCGCCAAGACTACAGTGTTGAATTTTGAATGTTGAATTTTGAGTTGAACGCAGCGTTGGGTGTTAACTCAACATTTAACACTCAGCATTCAACATTGTTTTTTCTGCCGCCGAGCACGCCGAGAGAAACGAGAACAATAATTGAACTGCCGATTTGCAAACGAGAAAGACGCAGCGGGTGTCTACTGATTCGTCAACCAATTCATTCATTCTAATTTCCTCCTGGATCTTCTTGGCGTTCTTGGCGTCTTGGCGGCTAATTTTGGGTTTTCTGGTGGTAGTGCTCGCGCCGGCGGCGTTCGCCGCCAGCATCGCGGTTGACGTCGGCCACTACCTCGCCAAGCCGGGCGTCATCAGCGCGCGTGGCGTCACCGAGTTTGAGTACAACCTTCAGCTTGCCCGCGAAATTGAAGTTGCACTCAAGCACGCGGGCCACAGGACCATCTTGATCGGCGGTGACGGGCTCAGCGAAGACCTGGCCAAACGTGCACCGCGTGCTTCCGGGATGAACCTCTTCATTTCCATCCATCACGACTCGGTGCAGCCGCGCTTCCTCTCGAGCTGGGATCACGATGGCGAGACGCTCCTCTACAGCGACCTGTTCTCGGGCTTTTCGCTGTTCGTGTCGCGCCTGAATTCCCACACGGAATCGAGCCTGAAATGCGCGTCCGCGATCGGCGCGGCGCTGCGGGGCGCGGGCTTCACGCCTTCGCGCTATCATGCCGATCCGATCGTGGGCGAGAACCGGCCATTTGCCGATGAGGCGAACGGCGTGCATTATTTCGACAACCTGGCGGTGCTGAAGACGGCGAGCATCCCCGCGCTGCTGTTCGAGGCGGGCGTGATCGTCAACCGCGACGAGGAAATGCGCCTACGTGAACCGGCTACGCGCAGGCGCATTGCCGAGAGCATCAGCGCGGCGGTGAATGTCTGCTTACAATGAATCGACTCGAGGAGAATAGCATCATGAGGAAACAGGGAAAAGTCTATAGCGCTGCGGCAGCAGCGCTGTTATTCGCGCTTGCGGCCGCGGAGGCACAACCGCAGAGCGCGAATTATCCGAGCCGACCGATACGCTACATAGTCGGTTACACGCCGGCCGGCACGGCGGACATGCTGGCGCGCGCGGTGGGACAGAAATTAACCGAAGCGTGGGGCCAGCAGGTCATCGTCGAGAACCGCCCGGGTGCCGGCACCAATATTGCGACTGACGTGGCGGCAAAAGCGCCGCCCGACGGCTACACGTTGTTCATGCCGACGGTCGCCAACGCCATCAATCCGACGCTGTATGCCAAGCTCAACTTCGACTTGCTCAGGGACTTCGCGTTTGTCACCAACTTCGCGAAGGTGCCAGGCATCGTGG
>JBGQGU010000502.1:0-2987 GCA_041497655.1 Gammaproteobacteria bacterium | reverse complement strand
TTTGAATTTTTCGTTGAGCGTCTTCGCATCGCTCTGCATGCCTAGCGCCGCGAGCACGGCGTTTCTCGCGTGCTGCGGATCCGCGACCGGAGCGCCCCAGAACGCCATGATCGCGTCGCCGATGTACTTGTCGAGCGTGCCGCGGTGCCGTTCGCGGATCACCAGGCTCATGTTCGTGAGGTACTCGTTGATGTAGGCCGAGAGGTTCTCCGGCGTCAGGCTCTCGGAGATGGTCGTAAATCCGCGCACGTCGGAGAACAGCACAGTGAGCTCCTGCGCGCGCGGTGCCATGTTGAACCGCTCCGGATTCCGCGCCATCTCGTCCACCAGCTCGGGCGGCACGTACTGCCCGAACAGGCCCGTAATCTGGCGCATGCCGCGCGCCTCGATGAAGAAGCCGTAGGCCATGTTGAGCGTGAACAGCACCAGGATCATAACGAGTCCGGAGGCGAGCGGCAGCACCAGATCGCCGTGCTGGAACATCATGACGTTGGTCGCCAGCACCACCACCAGCACCAGCAGCGTCGCGAGCGTGGAAGTGAGGGGATTCAGCAGCGGCAACAGCAGGGCCAATACCAGTCCCGAGGCGAGCAACAACAGGAACTCCGCGCCCACCACGAACGGCGGGCGCTGCTTGATGTTGCCGTCGAGCATGCCTGAAATCATGTTGGCATGGACCTCGACCCCCGGATAGACGGGGTCCACCGGGGTTGCCCGCAGATCCAGCAGCCCCGGGGCCGTCGTGCCGACCACCACGATCTTGCCCTTGAGTTCGGCCGGGTCGATGCGTTCGTTCATCACGTCCACGATGGAAAAATACTTGAAGCTGCCCTTGCGCCCGCGGTAGGGCACCAGCGCCGCGGCCTCGTCGTCCACCGGGATCTTGAGCGGCCCGACCTGCAGCCACTCGAGATCGGGATATCCCCTGGGCGCGAGCGCCTGGTCGGGGGTGATCGCAGTCACCGGCGGCGAGCCGAGCAGCACGCGAACCATCGCCAGCGACAACGGCTCGTAATAGGCGCCGTCATACTCCGCCAGCATCGGCACGCGCCGGATGACGCCGTCATCGTCGGTTCGCGAATTGAAATGGCCGCCGCTGGCCGCGGCCTTCTGCAATACGTCCAGGTTCGCGGTATAGCCGCCCCACGAGGTTGTCGCCACCGTCCGGCCCTCGAAGGACTTGGACGTAAAAATCGGCGGTGGCAGCGTCCCCTTCTTCTGCACTGTGGTGGAATCCTTCTCCAGCAGGATGTAGCCCATCACGACCGGCCGGCCCTTGATCTTGCGGGCGAAGATGTCGTCGTATTCGAGCTGCGGCTTGAGCTGCCTGAGAGCGGACTGGAACTGGGAGACATCCCGCAGCTCCCGCTGGGAGAGCCGTTCGAGCACGCGGATACCCGAGGACTCATCGCGCTCGGCAAACACGACGTCGAAGCCGACGACGGCGATCTCGTAGTGGTCGAACAGCTTGTCCATGAGCAGAGCAAGCCGGTCGCGCGGCCACGGCCAGCGGCCTTCCCCGCCCTGTTCCTTTTCGGCCAGGCTCTTCTCGTCGATGTCGAGAATGACGATGCGGGAATCCACGGTTTGCGGCATGGTGAGCCGCAGCCGCGTGTCGTAGACGATCGCCTCGAGGTTTGCCAGCAACGGCAGTCGCAGTCCCCACAGCTCGACCGAGTGAGCGAGGAAGACCACCACCACGACGAGGCCGATGATCATCCGCGCCAGATGCTTTCTTATCGCTGCCAGCACTGCGCTTGTCCCCTAACGGACTGTATTGAGAAAGGACCCGGGACCGGTACTGCACCGATATCCGGCCCGGCACCGCCGTCGCGCGCGGAATGCGCCTGCGCGCGGTCCTGACGGCGGCCGTTTCTATCGCTTGAGGAAGAACTCCATTTTCACCCCTGCCAGCTCGATCACGTCGTGATCGTTGAGTTGCCGGGCCTGAGCGTCAATCGCCTTGCCGTTGAGCACCGGAAAGACGGCGCCCTCGACATGGGTGATGAAGTAGCCTTGGGGGCGCCGCGTGATCACTGCCACCTGCACGCCCGGCTTGCCCAGCGTGGTGAGGTTCTTGACGAGCTCGATCTCCTTGCCCGCATTCGGGCCGGTGAGGAGCTGCAGCGCAGCGAGCGGCTGGGCTTCGGCCGCTGCAGGCTTCTGCGCGGCAGCGGCTGGGGCCGCCGGCCTGGGCGCGGATGTCGGCGGGGCCACCCCAGCCGCGGCGGGCCTTGGCGCGCCCGTTGGCGGGGACGTCGGAGCGGCCGCAGGCCTGGGCGCGGCCGGCTTCCCCGGAGAGGACTTCATCACCATGGTCCTCTCGAAGTCATCCTGCGCGGCCTGCCCGGCGGCGGCGGCCTCGACCACGTACTTCATCTTGTACTTGCCGATCTCGACCACATCGTTGTTCTGCAGGATGTGCTTCTTGATCGGGTTGCCGTTGACCAGCGTGCCGTTGGTGCTCCCCAGATCCTCGAGGAACGAGTCATTGAGGATGGTGACGATGCAGGCGTGCTCGCCGCTCACCGCCAGGTTCTCGATCTGGATGTCGTTCTGCGGCCTGCGCCCGATTGTGATGCGCTCCTTGTCGAGAGGGATCTCCCTGATCACCGATCCTTCCAGACTGAGAATCAACTTCGCCATGGTGGTATCCCCGTCTTCTATTTGAACCAAGCCTTCACTCTATCCAGCAAGCCGGCGCGTGCCGGGTAATCCTTCGCGATCCGCACCAGTATCACCGAAACGTTGTCGCGCCCCCCGTTGTCGTTCGCCTGCTGCACCAGCTGCTCCGCCGCGAGCGGCAGGTTGGCGGTGAGCGAGGAAAGCGTCAACTGGACATCCTCGTCGGTCACCATGTCGGAAAGCCCGTCGGAGCATAGCAGGTACACATCGCCCGGCTGGACGGAGTAGGTATGGACCTCCGTCTCCACCTCCGGGTCGATGCCGACGGCGCGCGTGACCAGGTTCTTGTTCTGCGAATGCCG
>JBGQGU010000501.1:0-2997 GCA_041497655.1 Gammaproteobacteria bacterium | reverse complement strand
GGCGTAGTCCATCTGGTAGGTGTGCTTGGTGCCCTGCCCCAGGCTCTTGGCAGAGCCCACGGCGTCGCGAAACGGCCCGTAGAGGCCGGACGCGTACTTGGCGGAGTAGGCGAGGATGCGCGTGTGGATGAACTTGTGACGGTCGAGCACGCCGCGGATCGCGCCGATGCGCCCGTCCATCATGTCCGAGGGCGCGACCACGTCCACGCCGGCCGCAGCGCATACCAGCGCCTGCTTTTCCAGGAGCGCGATGGTCTCGTCGTTCAACACGTAGCCGCGGTCGACCACGCCGTCCTGGCCGTGCGTGGTATAGGGATCAAGCGCGACATCGGTAATGACGCCAAGCCCGGGAAACCGCTTCTTCAACGCCGCCACCGCGCGTGGCACCAGCCCCTTGGGATTGGCCGCCTCGCGCCCGTCGGCTGACTTCAGTTCTCTGGCGATCAGCGGAAAAACCGCAACTGCCGGCAGGCCCGCCTTCGCGCACAGCTCGGCGTGTGCCAGCAGGCGGTCCACGGTATAGCGCCGGATACCCGGCATCGACGGCACCGGCTCTATCCGATTCCTGCCCTCGATCACAAACATCGGATAAATGAGGTCATCGGTGGTGAGCCGGTGCTCGCGCCGCAGCCGGCGCGTGAACTCGTCGCGCCGCATCCGGCGCATGCGCCGCCGCGGAAACCCGCCGTATAACCGCATCGTGCTAACCTCTTGAAAGAATTTGAATTTTTTTTTGGCCCGAGGGGAACTCCGGGGCATTATAAACGTCGTAGCTGTTAGATGACGTTAAGTCGTCTCCCGCTTCTCCTCCCTGAGCGGGCGCCTTACTTCTAGTTAAGGCTTTTGCCCCCGGTTTTACTCCCCTTTAACCGGGGGTTTTTTATTTCGGCTGCTCCGTCGTGTGCCGCGCCCTACCGCTGGCGGCGACGCCTTGGGCGCCGGCACCCGACAGTCGGCAAAAGTCGCCTAGGTTGTTGTTATCGTGCCCAAAACTGGCGTGCGAAAAGGTGCGTACTATACAATGCGGTTTGGCACGATAACACGCGGCAAAAAAAAGGACTCCGCATGAAATCCCGCTGGCTGCTGGCGCTGGTTGCCGTCACGCTCGTTTCCGCGGCGGCGCTGGCCCAGGCGCTTCCCAAACCGGATCCCTCGCAGGCGCAGCAGCTCGTGGACAAGATCTGCGCCGCCTGTCACGCCGCGGACGGCAACAGCACGCTGTCCGCCAACCCCGTGCTCGCCGGACAGCACGCCGACTACACCTTGAAGCAGCTCATGAACTTCAGGACGCTGGACGGCAAACCCGCCGAGCGGATCAATGCGGTAATGGCGGGGATGGTGGCGAGTCTCTCGGCCGGCGACTTGCGCAACCTCGCAGCCTATTTCGAGGCCCAGAAGTCCAAGCCGCGCGTGGCACGCGACCCAGAACTCGCCAGGCTCGGGCAGGCGATCTATCGCGGCGGCATCCTGGCGAAGAACTTGGCGGCCTGCACCGCCTGTCACGGGCCGAACGGCACCGGAATGCCGGCCCAGTTTCCGCGGCTCGCGGGGCAGTTCCCAGAGTACACGACGGCCCAACTGCGCGCGTTCCGCTCTGGCGAGCGCGCCAACGATCCGAACCGCATGATGCGCGCGGTGGCTGAGAAGCTCTCTGACAGGGAAATCGCGGCGGTGGCCGAGTACATCGCCGGGTTGCGCTGATTCCAGCCCGCGCCGGTAGCGGCGCGCGGGAACGCGTCAGGCACGCAAGCCTGCAAAAACCTTTTTCGCTGCGCCAACAGTGCGCCCGACCTCCGCCTCGCCGTGGGCGGAGGAGACGAATCCCGCCTCGTAAGCCGAGGGCGCGAGGTAGATGCCTGCGGCGAGCATGGCGTGAAAGAAGCGGTTGAACGTCTCCGTGTCGCATTGCATGACTTCGGCGAAGCTCGCAGGCGGGGTCGTGCGGAAAAAGATGCCGAACATGCCGCCGACGCTCGCCGCGGAGAAAGGTATGCCGTGCTCTTGCGCGGCGCGAGCGAGTCCTTCGCACAGCGCGCGCGTGGTGGCCGCAAGCCGGTCATAGAACCCCGGCGCCTGAACGAGCTTGAGCGTCGCGAGTCCCGCGGCCACTGCGACCGGATTGCCGGAGAGCGTTCCGGCCTGGTAGACCGGCCCGAGCGGCGCGATCGCCCGCATGATGTCGCGGCGTCCGCCAAAGGCGCCGACCGGCAGTCCCCCGCCGATGACCTTGCCGAGCGTAGTCAAGTCGGGCGTGACGCCGTAGAGCGCCTGCGCGCCCCCGAGCGCGACACGAAAGCCGGTCATCACCTCGTCGAAAATCAACACGGCTCCGTAGCGCGTGCAAAGCCTGCGCAGCAGCTCGAGGAAGCTCGTGCGCGGCGCCACGAGATTCATGTTGCCGGCGACCGGTTCCACGATGACGGCTGCGATCTCGGTCCCCTCGCGCTCGAAGGCCTGCTCCAGCGCGCTCTCGTTGTTGTACTCCAGCACCACGGTGAGAGCGGCAGTCGGCTGAGGCACACCCGCCGAGGAGGGCTGGCCGAAGGTAAGCGCCCCGGATCCCGCTTTGACGAGCAGCGCATCGGCATGGCCATGATAACAACCCTCGAACTTGACGATCTTGTGCCGGCCGGTGTGGCCGCGTGCGAGACGGATTGCGCTCATGGTCGCCTCGGTCCCGGAACTCACCAGCCGCACCTGTTCGAGGGAGGGCACGAGCCGGCATAGCAGCTCCGCCATCTCGACCTCCTGCTCGGTGGGCGCGCCGAAGGAGAGCCCGCGTTCGGCTGCCTGCTGCGCTGCGTTCACCACGTCGGGATGGGCGTGCCCGACGATGAGCGGGCCCCACGAGCCGACGTAATCGATATAGACCCGGCCGTCGGCGTCCCACACCTGCGCGCCCTTGCCGCGCTGGATGAACAGCGGCGTGCCGCCCACCGAGCGGAACGCGCGCACCGGCGAGTTGACGCCGGCCGGAATGACGAGCTGTGCACGCTG
>JBGQGU010000500.1:0-3002 GCA_041497655.1 Gammaproteobacteria bacterium | reverse complement strand
TTTCTTCCCTAGCACTTCGGGGATGAGGCCGGTATGCACCCGCCCCGCGCGGAACGGCTCCGAGCGCAGCACCGTCAGCACCGCCGGAATATTGTGCTTGATCCCCTGAATTTCAAAAGCTGTCAACGCCTCGATCAGGTTGTCCACCGCCCGGTCCCGCGTTTCCGCTCGAACGATCACTTTGGCGACCATGGGGTCGTAATACGGCGTCACCTCGCCTCCTTCGGCGTACCCGGTCTCCACGCGCACGCCCTTTTCCCGCGGCACGCGGAACACCTTGAGTCTTCCAGGTGACGGGAAGAAAGTCTTCGGGTCCTCGGCATAGACCCGTGCCTGGATCGCATGGCCCTTCACCTCGATCGGCTCCGGCAATATGCTGGACAGCTTCTCCCCGGCCGCGGAGCGGATCTGCGCCTTCACGAGGTCGACACCGGTCACTTCCTCGGTCACTCCGTGCTCGACTTGCAGCCGCGTATTCATCTCGAGAAAGCTGAACGAGCCGTCCGCTCCCATCAGCATCTCCACCGTGCCGATGTTGTCGTAGCCCAGCCTGCGCATGATCTCCGCGATCTGCTCCGCGAGTGCGCCGGCCCTCGCGCGTGCGAGCCCGGGGGCCGGCGCCTCCTCGATCACCTTCTGGTTGCGCCGCTGCGTCGAGCAGTCGCGCTCGAAGAGATGCGCCGCGTTGCCATGGGCGTCGCCCAGCACCTGGAACTCGACGTGGCGCGGGCGCTCGATCAGGCGCTCGAGATAGACCTCCGCGTTGCCGAATCCGCGGTCAGCCATGGAGCGCGAGCGCTCGACCGCAGCGAGGAGCTCGCCCTCATCTTTTGCCGGCAGCATGCCGATGCCGCCGCCGCCGCCCGCCGGCTTCACCAGCACCGGGAAGCCGATCGCGCGCGCCGCGGCGAGAATGGCGGTGGAATCGGCAGGCAACACGCCGGAGCCCTTGGCCATCGGCATGCCGTGGCTGGCCGCCAGCTCGCGCGCCCTGGTCTTGTGCCCCATCGCCTCGATCCAGCGCGGCGACGGGCCGATGAAGCGCGCGCCGGTTTCCGTCACCCGCCGCGCAAACGCGGCGTTTTCCGAGAGGAAGCCGTAACCGGGATGCAGCCCGTCCGCGTGCGACTTGCGCAGCACCTCGATCAAGGCATTCTGGTCGAGATAGCTCGCGCGCGCCGGCGCGGGCCCGATGGCGTGAGCCTCGCCCGCCAGCTCCAGGTACGGCGCCCCGGCGTCGGCCTCCGAATAGACCGCGACCGAGCGGATGCCCATCTCGTCCAGCGCCCGCAATACTCGCGAAGCCACGGCCCCACGATTGGCCACGACAACTTTGCTAAACATGAGAAATGCGTGATTCGTGAATCGTGATTCGTGATTCGACCAAAGGGTGTCTTCGAGCGCGCTTCATCATGTCACGCCTTATCAGTCACGCCGCACCAGTCACGCATCATCAGTCTCTCAGTAGGAAGTGGGCCAGCTGCGCATCAAGTGCTGCCCCACGCCCTTCGTCGCGCGCAGCCTGTAAACCTCGAGCATGCGGTTCAGGTAGTCGCGCGTCTCCTCCGGCCGGATCACGGCCTGCGCGGCATAGACTTCGGCAAGCCCCCACACGTCGGCGCCCTTCTGGATCTCTCTCAACTTCTCCTCGAAGCCCGGCTCGCCCACGCCGACGCCGTGCACGATCTTGGTCGCGAACTCGGGGCTCATGAAGCTCACCTCCGCCGTCGGCCACGCCGCGACGTCGTCGGAGTGGCGGCCCCCGCCCATGCAGACGTAGGCACGGCCGTAGCTCTTGCGGATGATGACCGAGAGCCGCGGCACGGTGACGAGCGTCATCGCGTTCATGAAGTTCATGATCTTGCCGGGGGCACCCGCGCGCTCGGCCTCGGTTCCGATCTGGAAGCCGGGTGTGTCCACCAGCAACACGATCGGCACGTTGAACGAGTCGCACAGCACAAGGAAATCCACGATCTTGCGGCAGGCGTCCGCGTCCAGTGCGCCGCCGCGGTGCAGGGGATTATTGGCGACGATGCCGACGCTCCTGCCGCCGAGCCGCGCGAGGCCGACGACCGCGCTCTTGCCGAAACGCGGCTTCAGCTCGAACAGCGTGTCCTGGTCCACGATCGCGCGGATGATGCGCTTCATGTCGTAGACCTGGGTGCGGCTCTCGGGAAGGACCGAGAACACCTTGTTCATGTCCGCGCCCGAGCCCGCCGGCACCGGCGCGTCGGGTGGGGCCTCCATGTGGTGGCCCGGCAAGTACGAGAGGAAGCGCTTGATGGCGTCGAAGACCTCCTCCTCCTTGTCCACCACCTGATCCACGAGGCCCGTAATCTCGGCGTGGAGGCGCCAGCCCCCCAGGTCTTCGGGGTCCACCTTCTCCCCCAGCGCCATGGAGACGAGGCGTGAGCTGGACACCGCCACGACGGCGCCCTTTTGCATCACCGAGAAATCGGCCTGGCAGGTGAGCCAGGTCGAGGAGCCGAACGAGGGACCCAGCGCGGCAGCGCACATCGGGGTCTCGCGCAGGCGGCGGAATTGCGTGATGTCGTTGCCGAGGAGCAGCCCCATGCCGCGCGAGCCCATGGCGTCCGGCAGCCGCGCGCCCGTCGATTCGCCGATTACCACGAGCGGCATCCCGCGCTCGGTGGCGGCGCGCTTCATGTGCGCGATCTTCTTGCTGTTGGTGGCGCTGGTGGAAGCGCCCTTCACCGTGAAGTCGTTGACGACAATGCAGACGTCGCGGCCGTTGATCCTCGCGTAGCCCGCGAGCTTGCCGTCGGTCTGCGTCTCGTCGGCCTGCTCGGGATAGACGCCCGAGGCGCCGAACAGGCCCGATTCGACGAAGCTGCCTTCATCTACCAGGTAGGCAATCCGCTCGCGCGCGTTCCATACACCGGCTGCCGTGCGCTTGGCGTACTTCTCCGCACCGCCGCCAGCGAGCGCTTTCGCGCGCCGCGCCTCGTACTCCGCCAACAACGCTTCGAATGCCATGTTCA